>JANWHF010000224.1 GCA_025450555.1 Tepidisphaeraceae bacterium
CGCCCCTCCCTCATTCGCACCGAGGCGGATGAAGCGACTTACAACCTGCACGTCCTGCTTCGTTTCGAGCTTGAGGAGGCGATGCTCAAGGGCGATCTTTCGATTGCAGATGTTCCGGGCGCATGGGATGAAAAGATGAAGGCCTACCTTGGCCTGACGCCACCCGATGCGGCACGCGGATGTCTGCAGGATATCCACTGGAGCGGCGGCGCGATCGGCTATTTCCCGACCTATACGCTGGGGAATCTGTATGCCGCCCAGTTTTTCGAAAAGGCGCATCAGGATCTTCCGAATCTGGATGAATCGTTCGCCAGGGGCGACTTTTCTCCCCTGCTGGGCTGGCTGCGCGAGAATATCCATCGCTGGGGAAAAACCTTCCGCCCGCGCGAATTGGTGAAACGCGTGACGGGCAAGGAGCCCAGTGCAGAACCTTTGCTGAGACACCTGCAGGCCAAGGCGGCGCTGTATGGGGTACGATAAAATGCTGTTCGTGAATTCGCTCAGGTTGAAGCCATGACACTTTTCGATCTGCTCACTCGCATTCGAGACTATTACGTCGATCGCTTTCGCGAGCAATTAAAGGCTTCACCGGAGAAATCCGAGCAGCGAATTCAGTCGGAAGATGTGGTGGTGGACCTGAACGGGAAGCCTCAGACGGAGGGGTTTCTTGATCTCCCGCTGCGCATCGATTTGCTCATCATCGAGGGGAAGGAAGCGAGCAAGACAATTATCGTGGATACCGAGAAACTGCTGGCGTTCCAACCCGTTTCCATCATGTGGCAGCATCTGCCGGTGCGGATTGCGCCGTTCAAATGGAATTCACTGCGATTCACCTGCACCGGCGCGGATCGCTCGGCTTCATGGGAGCCGATCAAGGAGTGGTTCCATCGATGGTTTACGCCGCGCCAGAGCGTGGCGGCAAAAGAGCCGGCCGGCGTCGTTCACTTTCTTTCAGATCCAACGTGGGATGGTGATTTGGTCACCTTCACGGCCGATCTGGGCACAGCGCCCGTGACTGCTTTTGAGAATCTCCTGGATGCGTTGGCGAAACTTCCGATCAAGCAAGTGCAGTTTGGAACGGTGTGATCGCGTGCGCTGGGTCGCCCAGCATCACTTCTTCGCCGCGAGAAGCGCCTTTGCTTTATCCCACCATTCTCGATCAGGCAGCGCATAGGGCCGGAATTTTTCCATGACGCCCTGCTCTTCGCTGTAGGCAAGCGCCCGATGGAATCCGAGCTTATTGGCGGCGGGCGAGTCGATCAGGTTGCTGGAATCATTGGCGCTCATCTGGAAGAGAATGCGGTTGTCGAACTCGCGCATCATGCCGCGATCGAGCGTGCGATCGACCGCGGCGGGCGTATCCGCCCATGCGAGGATATGAATGCCCAGCGCCGGCCCTTCGCGCAGCAGGTCGGCGAACTGCTTGTCAGATTGAGCCGGTTTCGGCTCATCGCTGGCCGAGAAGCTGAAGGAATCTTCGCTCTTTCGCAGAATGCGATAGCGCTGCATCGCATAGATGATCACGTAAATAGCCGGCGCATCGTGCAGGTCTTCGTCCTGGCGGCGCTTGAGTTCCTGGGCCAGCTCGTCGATCGCGGCGGCGCTGGCGCGCCATTCGATGACCTTCGTTTCATGCGGCAAGACCGAAGCGATGCGTGCGAACGAGCCGGCAAAGGGTGAGTCGGCGGGACTGCCATCGAATACGATAAAGCGCGCGCTGGCGGGTGATTGTTGCGCAGCCAGCGAAAGCATAGCGGCTGACAAAAGGCCGAGGGCCGATTCCTCCTGCTGTCCGACGATCAGCACATTTGCGCCGCTTTGCCGACGAAACTGGACGGCCGAGGGTTCCTTGATGGCGACCGGATCGCCGATCCAGGCCAGCGTTCCTGAGGATGGCGAATCGAATGTTGTAGAGCTTAATGCATCAGCCAATTTCGGGTTCTTTGTGATGTCTGCCGCGGCGTTGCCTTCAAAAACGATTGGCGCTGCATGAGCCGCGAGCTGGGTGGTCTTTTGTCGTTCAGCGATCCGCCGCAAATAAGTTTCCCGAAGGTCTTCCGGAAGCCAGGCCACCTGAAATGGGCTGTTGGCCTCGACCAAGCCGCCCGCATCGTTGTAGATCGCTTCGCCCGGACGCGAGAGCAGCCGGGCGGCGGAGTTGTTGTCGCCGAGGATCAGTTGCGAATCGGCTTCGCTGGTTTGCAGAGCGATGCGAACCGCCATCTGCCCCATGGTGCTGCGGGCCAGGCCGGACGATCCGCCGATCGTCTGCGATCCGAGCAGCACGTGGACACCAAACGCGCGGCCCTGTCGCACGAGGCGATCGAGCAGGATGGACGCATCCTGCGCCAGCCGATCGTCTTCGCTGAAGAATTCCTGGAATTCGTCGATAATCAGCAGCGTGCGCGGCATCACCTGCGCGCCGGGTGTTTGACGATAAGAGGCAAGATCCTGCACACCGGCCTTGCGGAACAATTCGCCGCGGCGCGTCAGCTCGGCATCGAGCCGCTGAAGCACGCTGATGCCAAACTCGCGATCGCTCTCGACGGCAATGGCCCGCGCGTGCGGGAGCCCATGCGTCGCGTAGGTCTTGAATTCCACGCCCTTTTTAAAGTCCACCAGATAAAACTCGACCTCATCGGGCGAGTACCACATCGCCAGGTTGGTGATGAGGGCGTGAAGCAGCGTCGATTTACCCGAACCGGTTTTGCCGGCAATCAGCGCATGCTGTGCGACGCCACGCCCGAGGCGAAGCTGCTGGAGCCGGGTGGCGCCCATTCGTCCCACGGGGACGGCCAATTCATCCTTGCAGGATCGTGACCAAAGCTGCGGGCCGGCCGGCGCGATGGTGTCGAATGGGAGCTCGACGCGCTTGGCTTCCTTGGCCGCCCGCCCCACCTGGTCCAGCAGTTTCCGCAGCATGTTCTCCGGTGGCGGCGGATCGAGCGTGAGCGGAAACTGGCGGAAGACCGGATCATTCCAGAAGAATTTTTCCCCATCCCGGCACAGATCGACGCTATTGCGCTGAAGCTCGTCCAATACCGAGGAGTCGTGCGGCAGCGGCATTCGCGTATCGCGCAGGATCAAAACGTATACCCCGCACCGCGCTCCGCTGGCGGCGATGCTCGCCAGCCGGCGGTAAGTGTCGCCCTCAAACCCGTGCGGAAAATCGGAAACCACGAGGAACCGGTATGGCTCGGCCAATTCGCCGGCCTGGGCGTTGTATTCGTCGATCGTCTGAAATTCATTGCGGAGATATTTCTGGATGACCGTCTCCATGTGCTCGGTCAGATCGTTGAGGCGCTTTTCGATCTGATCGGTTTCGGTCCAGATGCGCGCTCCGACCAGCGCTTCATCGTAATCGGCCAGGTGCATGAATCCTGCGAAGCTTTCGCCGAGGCCGACCGGATCGATCATCGTGAAGCGCACACGGCCCGGTGGAAGGGATGCCAACAACCGGGCCATCACCATCTGCAGGACGCGCAAGGCATCAGTTCGTCCATCGCGGTCGGTTTCGATGAGCATCGACGCCTGCTGGGGGAACCCGAGTGCCGCGGGAACCGCAAAAGCCGGCGGCAGTTCGAGATGAGTCGCCGGCGACGGCGCGACATTTTGCTCGTCTTTCCCATTATCGGAATGCTCGTGGCTGCCATTGCCGTTTGCAGGCTGCGCTTGCGGAACCGCACGGGCAAACTGCCGAAGATCGACTTTTAATTCCCCGAATCGCACCAGGCTGGGAAAGCGCGTCGTCGGCTTGAAGTCTTTCCAGTTCGCGTCATTCCAGTCGACGGGGACCTGATCATCGGTTCGTGCCGTGCCATCCATCGGAGCACGAAGCGCGGCCAGGCCATCATGTAGACGGCGCGCCAGGCCGGCGCGGGCGTCATCGTATTGCTTCTTGAAGTCGCGCAGGCGCTGCTCGTGGTGCTGACGGGCGCGCTGGATTTCCTGCTTTTGATGCTGATCCAATTCCTCCGAGCGCGAGTGAAATTGCGACTCGGCGGCGCCGCGGGCATCCCGGTCCAACTGGCGGATTTCATCGCCTTTCAGGTGATATTCAGTGTCGAGCGCATCGATTGCCGCGGCGCGATTGCTGCTCGCATCGTTCAAAAGCGGCGCGTATTTATCTTTCGCCCGTTTGACCTCGCGTTTTCGCTTTTCTTCGCCCGCCGCTTCACCGGCCGAGCGCTCCCGGCGAGCCAGTTCAAGCTGCGCATCGATCGCCCGGCGTGCCGCTGCGATCTCCGACACGAACGGAGCGTACGCTACGCCTATTCTCTTTTGTGCCAGAAACCACAGTCCAAAACCCAGCCCCAGCGCGCCGACCAGGGTGGACCCGGCGGCAATACCGATCGCGCGCCAATCCAACAAGGATGTTCCCCGCGTTGCCTGCACGATGACCCCTGCCGCCACGACTGCAATCAGCAGCAGGAAATAGGGCATGAGCCCGACAAACAAGCGGGGCAAAATCATGAACTGAAGGCCGCTGAGTTTGCGACGCGCCGCTTCCTGACGCGATTCATAGACGGTGGCGCCTTCCTCGGGAGAAGGAGCTGGCCCCGCCGACGCCTGTTCGACAAAGCCGGGTGGAATCTTCCATCCGTAGGTGGACAAAAGTTTCCAGGCCTTCTCCTCCATCTCGGTCAGCGATTTGCACTGCTCGTCGGTGCGCTCCTTGGCTTTGCGATATTCCGCGGCAGCCGCATTGCAGGCCACGTCGTATACGCTGTCGGCCAGCCAGACGGCGTGGTCATATTTCTTCTGGATTTCCTGCCGGACCAAGTCGTGCTTGGTTTCCACCTTTCGTCGGGCGTCTTCATCTGCCTGATCCAGCGCCGACGTTTCCTGGGCAATGCGCGCATCAGCCTCGGCAATCGCCTGCTCCCGCGCGAGCCGTGCTTCTTCGCGCAGGCTGGTGAACTTGTGGGCGATGTCTGACTGCGCTCGCTGATATGGCTTGTTCTGCTCCTGGACTTCGCGGGCGTAGCGCCGCTCGATTTCTGTTTCGGTGGCGGCGCAATCGGTGGCAAGATTCGCCAGATCGCGGAGCGTGGCCCGCTGGATATCGCGCGCGGTAGACTGCTCCTTTGGGCGGGATGACGGTGGGTGTGGACTCAATGTCGGTGATGTCATTGCAACCTGAGGATCAATGCGTTGGCTTAGTTCACGATAATCATAGGCTTTTGGAGACATCCTTTGCGATCGTGGTCACTGACAATCGCGCCGCACCTGCGCCAGGATCTGGGCGATATGGTCCATCGCGCTAACGGCCGAGCGAAGGTCCATCTCCAGCGGCACCAGATTCTCTTTCTCAAACGCCAGGCTCATCGGATCATTCCACACCTGCTGCGCTTCGGCCCAGCGCGTGGTGAGCTCCTTCATTGCCTTGGCTAATTGTCCTCGACCTTCGTAAACGCCCATATAGGGGTGCTCCCCGATAAGAAGTCAAAAATTTATAATTGCGAAGCTCAAACGGAAATCTCAGATTTCACATCTCAAATACTAGATCTCATATTTCAGATTTGAGATCCTGAAATCTTCACCTGTTCCGGCGGATCGGGCGCTGCCGCATCATTCGGTTCGCCTGCCAGGTTCGTCGCTGCCCACAGGTTAGCGTTCTGTCCATTGAACAGCGCGGCAACCCCAGCCCCGTCCAGAAGGATCAATATTCCTGCTGAAAGCTGCAACAGCTCGTTCAGCGCGGGCGAATTTGCAATCAGGTCGCCGACGCGCGCGGCGCGGAGTTCTCCTGCCGGCGAGTCATCGGCCACCCCCACATGCCATCCAGAATCGCCTGGAAAGGCGCCTGCAACGCGCTCGAGATAAATGCGCCGGGCGCCGGGCAGTCCGCTCGCAAAGCTGAAGGTGGCATTGGGATCGAGTGCTTCATGCGGCAAATTGAGTCGCGTAAGCCGACTCAAATCAGCCGCGGGTGACTGGCCGATGGCCGGCGCTTCGCGCTGTTCAATGCGCTCGCGCTCCCGGGGAGCCGGCGAGAGTTGTCGCAACGCGAGGTAAGCTTCTCCAACGATTGGGAGGCCCGGTTCTGGACGCGACATTGCGGCAGTTTGATCCGGCCCCTCCGCGGTTGATGCGACATTTTCCGGCGCGACGGCGAGATAACCCTGCAATGTCGCGCCCAGGCGATCCAGCTTGGCCACAGCGCTTGGGACGTCTACATACACGCTCGTGGAAAACCGCTGAACGCTGCCCTTGTATAAATTAATCTCCTTCTCAAGCTGACGCGTCCAGCGTTTCACATTGACCAGCTTCTGCTCGGCTTCCTGCACCTGCCGCATGGCGGACGCGACGGCCTTTTCTTCATCCACATAGGACTGGCGCGCCCCTGTAACATCCTTGAAAAGTTGCTTCTGGCGGAGCGCTTCCTTGGCCTTGACCAGCGCCGCCTGGCGCTTGCGAAGCTGGCCCTGCCAATAGGTGGACTGCTCGTTCTCAACCCACATCTGAAGCCGCTGCATTTCCGACTCGGCATCACCAAGAGCCGCGATCGAGGCTTCAGCAAACTTCACCAGCGCGCTGCGCAACTGGCGAAACACATCCAGCGACTCGACTCGCGCGCCCTTTGCCATGACCACTCAACTTCTATCGCTGTTTCAGATAATCCTCGATCGCGGCGGCTTTTTTCCCCAGGAACTGCACGTGGGTGTGGGAAGCCTCAAGGAATCCGCCAAGGGATTTGACCGTCTGCTCGAAAGCTTCGGTGAACTTCCGCTGCTCCTGATCGCGCCAGGAACCTTCGAGGTTTTGCAACCGGGCGTGCAGACCCATCAACAGAGTCTGCAGCTCCTGGTTGAACCGGTTCAGATCGTGGGCAAATCGACGCAACTCGGCAGGATCAACGTGGGCTTTGGCCATGCGGACCGTCTTGATTTAGCCGCCCGGCTTGTCGGGCGCTTTGTGTTGAAAAGATAAGAAGCGCCCGACAAGCCGGGCGGCTAAACGGGTTATCCTTCCTTGGACAAATCGCTTTCGCCGATCAGCGTGAAGCCTTTTCGAATCAGCAGTTGGGCGGCCAACGTCGGATCGTCAACATAAAGGGCGAGCGCCGGGCCGCGCGGACGCACGAGCAGCGGATAGCTGTAATGAATATTGATCTCGGCGGCCAGCAATGCGGCGCAGATTGCGATCAGGGGCTGGCGGGTGCTGCGCGGGAGCTCCACCGCAAGCACTTCCGACTCAGAAAAGCTGAAGCCTTCCTTGTGGAGCGTGTCGCGACCGAGGCCAGGATGAGAACAGATCAAGCGAACCAATGCCGAGTCCGCGCTTTCCTCGATCGACAGGGCCACGATTCGCCCGGCAGACTCTTCCAGCGCCCGCACCAGCATTTGGAGCCGTCCAACGCGGTTCTCGAGGAAAACCGTGAACTGGCGGACGCGCGTCAACTCGAAGCCGGCGCCGTGCTGGGTCTGAGGCGGAAGAACTTCTTCCATGGCGGAAGCTTATCTGAAGCGCAAACAGATTCACAGAAAAAAAGCCAAGCCCGCCGCGGGTGAGGCGGCGGGCTTGGGAAATTCAGCAGACACTCGTTCCGGTCGAAGCAGGCTTAAATACCGCCTGAGTCATCGGTCGGAAGCAGAACGGTGTCCTTGTCGTCCTGAGGAGCAGCGGTGCTGTTGAGCCAGCCCGGTGCATGGGTGGTGCTGTTGGGGTTACCACGTGCCTGGTCGGCCGTGTAGATGTTGTCGCGGAAGGCCGGAACCGCATCGTTGCGGTAGGTGCCGCAGTAGGGAGTGGCCTGCCACTCGACGTGGCCGTCGCCGTACAGCACGTTCTGGCCGTCGTTCTTGTGATTGTTGCTGTTGGCTTCAATCATGAGCGAGCGGGGAGCGGTCGGCATGGGGTCGGTCACGTTGTTCTGCGGATTCTGGCCGCCGGTCGTGCCGGGGTTCATATCGGCAGCGATGGCGAAGTCAGACGTCATCGTGTTGTTCCAGCGGAAGCCGGCGGTGCTGGCCGGTGCCGTGGGGAACATGACCTGAATGCTGTAGGTCAGGTTCGTGGGAATGGCGGCCCAGTTGCTGGAAGACGAGATCGGGGTGCCGACCTGGAAACCGCGTTCGCCGATGCTCGACGGGCAGACAAAGACTTCAGGCGAGATGTCCTGAGTCTTGAGGATCATGAAGAAGCTGGCGCAGACGTTGTTATCACCGGTGCCAGTCTCATCAAAGCTATTGGCGATAGCATAGCCTTGGGTCGTGGTGATGACCGAGCTGTTCTGTGTGTTGAAGTAGGTGCGGGGGAAACCACCGTTGCGCTCTTCGTTGGCGTACATGAGCATCGCCAAGCCGATCTGACGGAGGTTGCTGGCACACTTCACGCGGTTGGCCTGTTCGCGGGCGCGATTCAGGGCCGGGAGAAGAATCGAGATCAGCAGAGCGATGATCCCGATAACGACGAGCAGCTCCACGAGCGTGAAGCCTTTGCGGGGACGAACAAGCTTCATAATGAAGCTCCTTTCGATGACACCGCGTTGGCACAACTCCCAAGACCGGCAAAATATGATAGATGAACGGATTGCTGAATTGCAGCCTACGCGCTGCTTGCCGGGGCCTAGCTGTTGTCCATTGCGGTTAGACCTGACATACAGGCGAACGCCGCCTGCATGATTGAACACCTTGACACATGCCCAAGGCGAACTACGGAAAGAAGCCAGGCAGATGGATTGGGATAATTGAACTGCCTGGAATCTTCTTTGAGAAAAATCATCCGCCTCGAAACCAGCGATAAATTATCAGAAGAGGGTGATAAGTCAAGGAAAATCTAGCGGTTTGACAGGCTTGGTCCGATTGCCTCCAGGAGTGCCTGGAAGCAAATATGTCGTGAAGCGGTAAGAACTTACCACGGAATTCGGCTTTGCTCGCTCAACGGTAATTCAAGAATTTCCTACGCTTGGTAAAAGCATTTATTGTTCGCACCGTTGAGAATATTTTTCAGATGTCCTACTCGGATGGTGCATCGGGCATGTTCGATCGTGGCATATCCTTCTGCTTTTCAGCTAACTTTTGGATCACCAGTTCTGGCAGAACCGATGAAAGCTGCTTTACATCGCCGCCAAAGGCAACAACTTGCCGGATGAGGCTGCTGCTGGTGAGGGCGTACTGCTCGCCGGTCATGATAAAGACCGTTTCGACGCCCCCTACCGCGCGGTTGGCCAGGGCGAGCTGAAATTCATAGCGCACGTCGGAAACGTCGCGGATGCCACGGAGGATGGCGGTCGCCTTGGATCGTTTGACGAAATCGACGGTTAGACCGGTGAATTTGGCGACGTGGACGCGCGGGATGTCGCGCACGAGGGTGCGGATCATCGCGACGCGCTCGTCGATCGTGAACATCTCCCGTTTTTCCGGATTGATGCCGACGCCGACGATCAACTCATCAAACAGCGCGACGCCCCGGCGGATGATGTCGAGGTGTCCGTTTGTGATCGGATCAAATTGCCCTGGAAAGACGGCCAGGCGGCGCTGCCGCGTAGTCATGGGGGAAAAGGTAAGCGATGCGGCGGGAAAGGGAAAGTTTGCGGCGGGGCGCTCCGACTTTGCGCCAAGAGCGCCAAGGGAGCCAAGGACGCCAAGAGAAGAAAAATATATAAAGAGATTGTTTTCTTGGCGATCTTGGCCTCCTTGGCGTGCTTGGCGCAGAAAGATGATTAAGATCGAGCGGCGAATCACGCAAGGATGCGACTCATGATCAAACGCAAGGAGCTGGATCGGGGAGTGGTCGTCTACGTTTCTACACTTCTAAGTGAGCTTGGCGTCAAGCATGCCTTCAGCACTCGGCTGGGAGGGGTCAGCGCGGCTCCGTTCGACTCGATGAACCTGGGCAATCCGAACGGGTGCGAGATTCAGGATGAGTCGGACCATATCGCCGCCAACTATCGCATCCTGCAGGATGCGATTGGCTTTTCGAATGGCGAGCGGGTTTGGGTGCATCAGGTGCACGGGAAGACAATACTGCGCGCGTCCGCGGGCGTTCCATTCGATCGGTCGGCAAAGGCAGATGCGATCGTGAGCCATGATCCGCGGCGGATTCTCTCAATCCGCGTTGCCGACTGCGTGCCGGTTTTGCTGGCGGGTGATGGCGGCCGAATCGTGGCGGCGGTTCATGCGGGATGGCGAGGCGTGGTTGCGGGCGTCGTTCCCGAAGCGCTTGGCGCAATGAATGTCGATGCCAGATCCAGCGTGGCGGCGATTGGGCCGTCAATCAGCGGGGCGAATTTTGAGGTTGGGCCGGAGGTTATTGCCACTTTCAAAGAGACGATGGGCGATTGCGCTCCAGTTTCTGAAGGGAACAATGGCAAAGGGCACGTGGATCTACGCGCGGCGATTGCACGGCAGCTGATCGAAGCCGGACTGTCCGAAGGTCAGATCGACATCACGGATCGCTGCACTTTTCGTGATCGGGAAGAATTCTTTTCTCATCGCCGCGATCACGGCACCACGGGCCGGATGGTGGCACTGATTCAATGCAAATCCAACTAAGAATTCACAACCGCTTCAGCTGGCTCGGGCGCGCTCAAACCGGTTGAGCTGCCGAATAATTGGTGCTCGTAAAGCTGCTGATAGGTTTCGCAATGGCGAAGCAGCTCATCATGACTTCCCTGCCCGACGATCTGGCCGCGCTCCATCACGATGATCTCGTCGGCACTCTTGATCGTGCTGAACCGATGTGCGATGACGAAGGTCGTGCGCTCATGAAGAATGCTCTCGATCGCCCGCTGGATCAGCGCTTCGCTCTCGGCATCCACCTGGCTGGTGGCTTCATCGAGGATGAGAATCGGCGCAGAGCGAAGAATTGCGCGGGCGATGCAGATGCGCTGCTTCTGGCCGCCCGATAGCTGCGCGCCAAGACCGCCCAGCAAAGAATCGTACCCCTGCGGTTTTTCCATGATGAAATCATGTGCAAACGCTCGCTTGGCTGCCTGCTCGACCTGCTCGCGTAATTCTTTGCCGGCCGACGACTCGGGTGACGCGCTGGCTAACGGATGACCATAGGCGATATTCTCGGCAATGGTGCCGGGGAAGATGACCGAATCCTGCGTCACGATGCTGATCTGGTTGCGCAGAGATTTAAGGGTGACATCGCGAAGATCGGC
>JANWHF010000225.1 GCA_025450555.1 Tepidisphaeraceae bacterium
TGGAATGGGCCGAGGCGGTGACGACGCTGGGGCATGAGCGCGTGTCGGACCGAGTGTACGAGGTCGCGCGATCGCAGTTTAATGAACGAGAGCTGGTCGATCTGACGATGGCGATTGTCGCGATCAACAGTTGGAATCGGTTGGGCATCGCATTTCGCGCCGAAGCGGGAGCGTATGTACCAAGGCACAAGCGGGAGTAGCAACGTTTAGCGATCCTCGCGATGCCTCGAGCCGTGCGAGATTGAATGAGCCGCGCACGAAGTAAGCGGATTCGGCGCGTGAGTGCGTGCAGACCGCTTACTTCGTGCGCGGCTCTTTTAAGTCATCGACCATCGGGGCGTGTCGTTATGGTGAACGCGCGGCGGCAGAGGACTGCGGTCCCGCAGATGCGATGGACACCCGCAAAGCGTTTTTCTGAAACCTCGGACTCGATATGGCCCAAGTCCACGACATCATCGTCATCGGCGTCGGGGCGATGGGAGCATCTACCTGCTTCCACTTGGCCAGCACCGGCGCGCGGGTGTTGGGGCTGGAACAATTCGATGTCCCGCATGCCCAAGGCAGCTCGACCGGCTTTTCGCGAATGATTCGGATGGCCTATTACGAGCATCCGGATTATGTGCCATTGCTTCGGCGGGCGTATGAGTTGTGGCATGAACTAGAGAGCCAGAGCGGGCAGAAGCTGCTCTATCAGACCGGCGGCTTATATCTGGGCGTGCCCGATTGCGAGTTAATCACCGGATCGCTCCAGGCGGCCAAGTTCCATGGCTTGCCATACGAAATGCTCGATCGCCGGCAACTGGCCGAGCGGTTCAAAGCGTTTCATGTGCCTGAGGACTGGGCGGCGATGCTGGAGCCGGCGGCGGGGTTTTTGCTGCCGGAGAAGGTGATTTCCACGTTTGCCGATCTGGCGATGCGACGGGGAGCAGAGATTCATGGTCGCGAAGAAGTGGTCCAATGGAAGGCGGATCAAAACGGCGTCCAAGTCCAGACTACGCGCGGGCGGTATTCAGCGAAAAGACTCGTAATTTGTGGCGGCGCGTGGAGCGGAAAGCTACTTGCGAGCCTTGGTCTGGAATTACAGGTGACGCGCCAGGTGATGGGCTGGGTGTGGCCCAAGCAACCGGACCTTTTTGCTCTGGGCAGCTTCCCCGTCTGGGCCATCGGGCATGCGGATGGGTCGCTGCATTACGGATTTCCCATGATGGGCGATGTGCCGGGCCTGAAGGTTGCGCACCATGCACCAGGCACGCCGACCGATCCGGATCGAGTCGAAAGGCAGCCGTTGCCGGGTGATGAAGAAAGCTTCCGCGGCGCCTTGCGACGATTTCTCCCGGCGGGCGATGGGCCGCTGCTGGCGCTTCGGACCTGTCTTTACACCAATAGCCGGGATCATCATTTCATCATCGATCAGCACCCACAGCATCCGAACGTGATTCTCGCCTGTGGGTTCAGCGGGCATGGATTCAAATTCGCGAGCGTGATCGGCGAGATTCTTTCCGATCTTGCGATGCAGCGAAAGAGTGATTTGCCTTTCAAATTCCTGTCGCTCGATCGGTTGAGGAAAAAGTGAGCTTAAGCCTTGATCGCGATTTCGCTGAAGGTGACGCCCTTCAGATGCGCACCTCGCCTCAGGGTGACTACATTTTCCCCGCTCAGCGGGCTAGTGAGAGAAAAACCATTTTGCGGGACAACACGCACCACATAGCTGCCGGGCGCCAGCTCTGAAAAGCGATACCGTCCATGCCTGGAATGCACGATCGGCTCCCCTGCATCAAATTGTCCGTCGTGATTGCTGTCCAGATAGACCCACCAGGCGCCGGCGTTGTCGGAGGAACTGGAGGGGGCGGGCGAGATTCTCCCAGAGATTGTAGCGGTTCCCTCGGCATCCGGACGACGCGCTCGCGCGGCGCGCGTTTCCTGTGTAGTCAGGCCATCGGTGCTGAAGATGTTTGAAATGGGCTGGGCTGCCGCGCTGCGCCCTGTCGGCGAAAGTCCGTACATCCCTTCAAGCGTCGAAAGAAGATTGGCCTGGGTAACGCCCTGACTGTAATTGCTCGCCGTCACCATCGGCCCCAGAAAGATCGTGGGAATCTGATTGCTGCTGGTGTGGCTTTCATCCCAGGTGATGACCAGCATGCTGTTGTGCTTCCAGAGCCATTGCGCGTAGCCGGAGAGGTTTTGCCGCAGCCAGTTGTCGGCGTTGGAAACCGACCCGCTATGCATGTTATCGTCAGCATTGGGGATGACGTACGACACCGTTGGCAGCTTGTTGTAGTCGCCCGGGAATTTGGAAAAAGGGAGATTGTCCGATTGCGGGACATTGCCAAAGTCAACCCACGCATTGTGCTGGCGGGCATACAGACCCGAATCGCCGCCGGTATATCCGGTCTTTGGCAGCGATTCGCTGTATCCACCGAAGGTGTGGCCAGCGGCAATTAATTCGCTGGCGATATTGGGGTCGGTGTAGGGCTGGGGCGGAATGTAATCGGGCCTGGGAATCATGCCCGAAAACAGCGCCTGATAGGTGATGCCGTTGGGATGGCTCACGGAGGCCATGTTGGTCATTGAAGCGCCAAGCGAAGCGAGTTGGCGGATGTATGGATCTTGCGTCAGCGGGTTGGGCAAGACCGTGGGGAAAGCGTGCATCCCTGTAACAGGCGAGCCAAGAATCTGGCTGTAGGAATGGTCTTCTTCGACCACCACAACGACGTGATCCGGCATTGGAAGAGCAGAAACTGAGAGAAACGTGCGTGATTCGAGTGGTTCAATCTGAAATAGCTCGCGCCTCCGCGCGCTGCGCCGCACGGCGACATAAATACAATCCATTAAGATCTCCCGCGCCCCACTTTTGCGGATGTAAGTGACGACGCGAGAACGTTACTTGAATTGCATTGAAGAAGAAACTCAAAAAAAGTGCAAAAGGGAATTTAAATTTCAATATCCGCGCACGGCGCAGGCGACGACGCGCCAGGAATGAGGGCTCCAGGGCAGGCGGAGGAAAGTCGCCAGGGCATGCTTGCGCGCGGTGGAGACGTTTCCCGCCTTGAGCGCCCACCAGGCCCACATGCGGTGGATTTCGCCAGCCGATTGCGTCGCGGCATCGGGATGGTTTCGGCTGTCAGCAGGCAATCCACGCCGGCTGTAGGTTTCCTCCCGCATCTGCCGGCGAAGGCGGGTCTGCACGTCCGGTCGCGTATGACAGACGCTGGCCAGATGAAGGCGGTATTGAAAGAGCGTCTCTTTGAGATTAGCGAGCTTTCCGATTTCAGCCAGCCGAAGGAAAAGGTCCAAATCCTCGAGCCATTTGTACTGTTCGCGATACCGTCCGACGCGCTCGATGGCGGCTTTGCGCATCATGATCGACGGATGGACCACAGGCCAACCGGTGCCGAGATGATCTCCGTCGATCTCCTCATGCGTGTATCGGGTTTGCGGATGAGGACAGATTGGCGAGCCTTCATCATCAATTAAAAGCACCTGGCTGCCCAACAGCACGCATTCGGGATGCCGCTCCATGTACTCGATCTGACGCTCGAAGCGCTCGGGGAGGCAGACGTCGTCTCCATCCATGCGGGCGACCAGGTCTGCCTGAGCCATTGCCAGACCGTCATTGAGCGCGCCGACGATGCCGGTGTTGGGCCGGCTCAGCACGCGGATGCGAGAATCCTTCTTCTCAAACTGGCGCAGGATTTTGAGCGTTTTGTCCTGCGACCCATCGTCCACCACGATCAATTCAAAATCGTGGAACGTCTGCGCGAGGACGCTTTCCAGCGCTGCGCTCAGGTGTCGCTGGCAGTTGTAAACGGGCATGACGACCGATAGGCCCGGAGAATTCATCCGGGCCTCCGGGGCATCGACGGCGAAGAGACGACCGGCCGCTCCGGCCGGCCCATTAATTTGCGGATTCCGCGGTACACATTTCGAGCCATGTTTCGTTGGTTGCCCAGAAGCGCATGAAACGCAAGTTGCCAGGCATATCTACGATGCGGCGCCGCACGCAGGACATGCCACGCGTGGATGCGGGCATCGCGAATCCGCCCTTCTTCCAGCGCCGCCCATCCCCATTTAATGCGATTCTGCGCCACCACGAGATTGTTCCATCGCAACATTTCGCGCGGCACCGGCTGTCCCTTGCGCGCGTAGGCCTGGCGCATGATCTCGCGGGCGTTGGCCGCTTGTTCGCCGGCGCGCGCGGCGCTGACGCCGCCTTCGTGTACGCGGTAGCGCATCAGCACGCGCGGGACATTTTCCAACCGTCCGATTTCTGAAAGACGCAGGAAGAGATCCAGATCCTGAGCGGTGCGGAATTGCTCGTTATAGAGGCCGACTTTGTCCAAGGCCGATCGGCGGATCATCGCGCCAAAATGCGGAAGCGCGCCGCTTTTGCCTTGCCACAATGAGGTGACGATCTCCTCGTGCGAATGGATCGTTGGCCCGGGTTCAAGATCGGTGCCGTCGGCGTTCATCAGGGTGATATAGCAGCCGACGGCGACGCACTCAGGGTGGCTTTTCAGATGTTCCACCTGCAGTGCAAAGCGCTGCGGATCGGCTAAATCATCGGCATCCATCCGCCCCACAAGCTGCCCGCGGACTGCCCGAAGGCCGCTGTTGAGCGCGCAAGTCACCCCGCCATTAGGTTGAGTGATGACGCGAATTCGCGGGTCGCGCTGCGCATACTCCGCAAGAATGGCCGGCGAATCATCGGTCGACCCATCGTCAATACAGAGAAATTCAAAATTGCTGAAGCTCTGGGCGAGGATGCTGTCGATGGCCGCGCGCAGGTACGCCTGCGCGTTGTAGACAGGCATGACGACTGAAATGACAGGATCGTTGGTCATGAAACGCAGGTTATCACCGGCCGCGCAGGGCGCAATACATCAGCCGCCAGGACATTCCCGAGAGGGGAGCGCGCCTGAAGCCGGCCCAGGCATATTTGCGGGCGGTCGCAACATGGCGTGCCTTGAGGCTCATCCATGCCCAATGCCGGCAGCGCTTGAGCACCTCGGCCCGAGGCCCCAGCCGAATGCTGGCGCGGGGGATGGGATTGGTTGGCTCCGGAAGCCCGCGCCGCCGGCGCGCCTCGGCCAGAATTCCCGACACGATCTTTTCCGATCCTTCGCCCTCCCTGAAAGTAATGCTGCGAAAGTGCCGGCGGTACTTCAGAAGAACATCCGTCAGATTCTCCAGCCGGCCATGCTCAGCCAGGCGGACCAGCAGGTCCATGTCCTCGTGAAGCGACAGGTCCTCGCGATAGTTGCCGACGGCTACCACCGCCTCGCGCCGAAACATGCAGGCGCCCTGGACGATCGGCCATCCGCCGGCCATCAGCGCCGAATCGATTTTCTCGTGTCCGAACTCCACTTCGGGCATCACAAAGAGCGGCATGCCGACCTGGTCCATCAAAAGCACGCGAGCGCCTACACAGACGCATGCTGGATTGGCCCGCAGGAATTCGATCTGCTTGGCCAGCCGGTCCGGCGTCGAGAGATCGTCGCTGTCCATGCGCACCAGGAATTCTCCGCGCGCCAGTGCGATGGCATCGTTCGAAGCGCGCGACACGCCGGTATTGGGTCGGCTCAAAAGACGGATGCGCGGATCCTGCCGCGACAGACCCGTCAGCACTTCAAGAGTTCGGTCGGATGAGCCGTCATCGACGACGATCAGTTCAAAGTCGGAAAACGTCTGCGCCAGGATGCTATTGACCGCGTCGGCGGCATAGCGCTCGACATTGTAGGCGGGCATGAAGACGGAAACGGGCGGAGAACTGGCCATAGCGTTGCATCAAAGCGCGTTAGCGTGCCGTAACGTTATACCTCTCCAATCGGCATACAACCCGAGCGGCATCCAGTTCCGAACCCGTTCATATTCGTCGCTCACCGTAGGTCCGGTCAAGACCCACGCAACGCACAGGCCAACGCACGCCAGGTTGTCATAGAGAGGGGTGATTTTTTGACCGCGGCCCAGGCGTTTCGCCGCGCGCCGTAGATGTTGTGGTCCTTTAATGCCGCCCACGCCCAGGATGTATAGCGGTCGGCCAAATTGCCGTCCCACGGCGCTTCAAAATGAAGATTGGCAGGCGGTGTTAAGCCTCGTCGTTCGTAGGCCTCGCGAAGCAGGGGCGATTTATTGGCAAGTTGAATGGCGTAGCGCTTGTGATTCGTGCTGTTGGCGTGAAAACGGTATTTCACGAGCACATCCGGCAAATTGGCCAGCTTTCCCGCCTCGGCCACCCGCAGAAACAAATCTAAATCTTCCGACCAGGGATACTTATCGCGATATCCGCCCACCGCCAGCGCCACATCTTTGCGCATCGTGGCCGCCGGCTGTGGAAGAGCCCAGCCGGAACCGGCCAGCAGCTCGGCTTCGATTTCTTCGTGCGTCAGCTTGTGTTCCGATTCGCGAAGCGGTGAGCCATATGGCTCGATCGACAACATGCGCGACCCGACTGCCACGACTTGGGGATGCTCCTGCAGAAACTGCACCTGCTTTTGAAGCCGGTCGGGCATCTGGATGTCATCCGCATCGGCACGAGCGATGAGAGGCGCTCGCGCGAGCTCCAGACCCTTGTTGGCAGCCGCGACGATGCCGGCATGCTGGATGCGCTCGATGCGAACGCGTGGGTCTTTGCTCTGATAAAGTTGAAGAATGGCTGGCGTGTGATCGGTGGAGCCGTCATCGACGACGATCAGCTCAAAATCGCGGAAGGTCTGCGCAAGCAAGCTGTCCAGCGCTTCGGCAAGGTATCGCTGAGCGTTGTAGGCGCCCATGACGATCGATACGGCCGGGACGTGGGACAATGCGTTCTCCGATGCTCCGTGACGCTTTGCTGTTTAAATTCGGCGGAGAAATGATACCGAGTGGGTGTCGCCCGGGCGCTCTTCGGTGATCTCGAAATTCCAGCCGCATTCCCGGAGCATGCGATACAGTTCCTGCGCGCTGAAGGCTGGGTGATGGCTCTCGACAATCATGTGATCGACGCGATTGATCCAGGTGGAGCAGTTTCGGAAGATTTCCTGCTCGCTTCCTTCCACATCGCATTTAAGAAGGTTGACGCGATTGAAGCCGGCAATGTTCAGCAGATGCTCGATGCCGAAGCAGGTGACCGGTTCATGCTCGGCATCGATAGTGTCCACTTTGTGATAGGCCCAGCTTCGCCGCCAGCGCCGATCCAGGCCGGCCACGCCATCTTCTGCCGCGGCAAAACCCTGAACGATGCGCATGCGATCCTGCTCGAGAAGCCGGCGGCAGTTTCGTTCGATCAGTTGGCAGTTTTCCTGGTCCGGCTCGACGATCAGGAATTGTGCTTCGGGGGCGATGGTTGTGAAAAACAAGGTCGCCAGCCCGATGTTGCCGCCAAGGTCCAGAATCTTGGCGTCACTCGGCAAATCCCATTTCCGCGCTGGGAAATATTCGCCTAATTCAAAGATTTCGCGAAGCACCAGGAAATCGCTGCCCGGCGGGCGAAGATAAACCCGACTGGGCACCCCATCCACGCGCAGAGAAATGAGCTTCAGCCACCGCAGCGCGCGGGCCACCTGAGTGTGAGACGTGGAATATCGAAGCAGAAAGCTTTTAGCCGAATCAGATGCGCCACGGTACACGCCGCGATGATCGCGGGTGATTCGATAGAGCTTTCGGAATTTGGACAGGTGTGAACCCAACCACGACTCCTTAACCGCCGGACTTTTCACATCGTAACGGACGGCGGTCAAGCTGGTAACGGGCTGATGCATGGTGATTTTCTGTGTCATCGACATTCTTCGCCATGTTTGGCGGAATGCCAAATAGAATCTGTAATTCGCCTCCCAGAGCGAACGATGTTCCATTTCGTTGCGAAGCTGCGCAAACAGCCCTGTTTAATCGCTTTACAATACCCTTCAATAGCCCCGTATCGCGCAATACATCAACCGCCACGACTCCAGCGAAAACCTCGCGCGGCGAAGCGTTTCGCGGGCATGATGACGTGCCTTGGCCACGTCTGAAGCTTTTAACGCCTCCCAGCCCTTTTCGCGGTGCTGCCGCATTTCGTAGCGCCGCCGACGATCACGCATATTCTTGAGTTCGCTGGGGCTCAGATATTTTAGATACTCCGCCCGAACCTCGGCAAACTCGACCTCAAACTTGTCCCACTGCGACATGGTCTTGCTGGACTCATGCAGCCGGTATGCGCCCATGCACCGCCGCAAGACTATCGGCCGTAGATTAGCAACAAAGATCAGCCGCATCCAGAATTCGTAATCGAAGGCGTAATGCATTTCCTCCCGAAACGGCCCCAATTCCCGCGTCAGTCGCGCCGACCAGAAGGTGCCCTGCTGGCAAAGCGGGTTGGACATGAACCAATCGACACACGTGCCCAGCGGCTTGGGAAGCTGCGGCCATTGCCCGCCATCCGGCTCAAGGAAGCGAGCCCAACCGGAAATCCATTCATTACCTCTTCGAAATTGCTCTGCCGCGGCCATGAGCGAGCCCGGCTCGAGCAGATCGTCGCTGTTGATATAAGTGTGAAGCTCGCCGGTGGCGCGGGCGAGGCCTTTATTGATGGCTGAAGTCTGTCCCTTGTCTTTCTCGCTGATCCACCACGCCAGTCGATCCTGGTATTTCTTGATGATCTCCGTGCTGCCGTCGGTGCTGCCGCCGTCGCAGATGATGTATTCGAGATTCGGGTACTCCTGATCGAGCACCGAACGAATCGTCTGCTCCAGGTAAGCCGCCTGGTTAAAGCTTGGCGTGACAACGGTGATGCGGGGAAGGTCCATGCGATCGATCAGGTATGGGTGGATGCGCCGGCGGGAGTCGTCTTCATCGAGGTTTCTGCGGCAACAGCTTTTGAAGCGTTGCCGCGCGATGCGGCGATTGCTTCGATCGCGCCGATCGTGTCGCGCACCGCGCGCTTCCAGTTGTAAAAATCGACAGCCAGCTTTCGCGACGCCGCGCCTTGCCGCGCGAGCCGTTCGCGATCGCGAGCCAGGCCACGAAGCACCTCCGCCAGCTTTCGCGGATCATCGGTCGGCACCAGCAGGTCGAGCTGACCAAGTTGTCCGAAAATCTCCCGTGCCTGCGGCTGATCGGTGCTGACCAGCGTCAATCCGCTGGCCATGTAATCAAAAAGTTTCAGCGGGCTGCTAAAGTCGGCTGCGCCGGATTTATAGACATTGAGGCCGACGTCCATCGCGGTTAGCCAGTTGGGAAGCCGATCGTATTGCTCTGGCCCATGATAATGAACGTTGGGCGGCAAGTCGCGCAAGCCCTGCATTCCTGCGCCAATGATGTGAAATTCCGCTACGGGCCTGCCATCATCCCAGAGCAATCGTGCCGCCTCGCTCAACAGCTCGAAGTTGTGCCATTTCAACTCGGCCGATCCGATCCAGACGACATTAAGACGATTGGGATTCCGGACGATGCGCGGCAGGGGTGGAGCGCTGGGAGTGAACAGATCCGGATCGGTGCCATTGGGAACGGTCATCACATTCCGGATGCCCAGTTTGCTGCGCACGTAATCTTCGATCGCGTGCGATACGCAAACGGCCAAATCGCAATAGACGCCATACCTTCGAAGATCTGCAATATGGCCAGCCACGGCCTCGTCCGTTTCACCCACCACGCGCGCGTACTCGGGAACACTGTTAAATTCCCACACCGTCACCGGCTTATCCAATAGCCACCTTCGCGGCGGCATCATCCATTGCGCGTCGCGCGGCAGTCGATATTCAACGCGATAGTACAAAACCTCCATCGCACGAAAAGTCTTGAGCCGGGAAAGTTTTCCTGAAGGTACCGAATGGACATTGGGATGCGGATGATGTCCACCATGAATCAAGTACAGCTCATGTCCCATCTCCGCAGCCTGGGTCAGGAACTGGCGCACATGCATCAACCCGCCGCTGGGGCTGTCATGGCGATAGGCGATTCTGGAGAGGTAGCCCATTCGCATGCGACTTGCTTACGAAACCTTCGAAACCTGCCACTGCCCGTCTTCAAGGTACGTACAGGTATTTTTGAACCAGCCGCCCTCGCGGTCGCGGCCGTACATGACGACTTCAAA
>JANWHF010000226.1 GCA_025450555.1 Tepidisphaeraceae bacterium
GCGGGCGATCGTTTTACTCGCAGCGCGTGGATGATGCCCTGGCTGAAATCTCGCGGCTGCCGGGCCGGCATCTTTATTTCCTGGATGACCATCTGCTGGGCGATGCGCACTTCGCCGGCGCCTTATTTGAAGGGATGCGCGGCATGAATCGCCTCTTCCAGGGCGCTGCCACAGTCGATTCCATCCTCCGCGGAAAGCTCATCGAAAAAGCTGCCGATGCCGGGCTTCGCAGCATCTTTGTTGGCTTTGAAACTCTTTCAACACGCAATCTGGCCAGCAGCAACAAGCGGCAGAATTTGGGTCGCGATTACAAGGCCGTCACCGATCGGCTTCATAACCTGGGCATCATGATCAACGGCAGCTTCGTGTTCGGCATGGACGAGGACGGACCTGACGTGTTTCGACGAACGGTCGATTGGGCCATCGAGCATGGCATCACCACCGCCACGTTCCACATCCAAACCCCTTACCCCGGCACGCGTCTTTTCAAACGAATGGAAGCTCATTGCCGTCTGACCTCTTTTGACTGGAATCTCTACGACACCCGCCATGTCGTCTACACGCCGGCGCGACTTGACCCCGTGCAACTCAAGGAGGGATACGACTGGGCTTACCGCGAATTCTATCGATGGTCTTCCATCGCCAGAGCCTCCCTTCATCACGGCACGCTCAAGCACCGGGCCAAGCACTTCTTCTATGCCTCCGGATGGAAGAAATTCGAGCCGCTCTGGAATTCGATCATCCGCGCAAAGCGACTCAATGTGATGACGCCGATGCTTGAAGCGATTTTGTCGAAAGTGAGTGGCGGATCGAAATTCACCGCTGCGAAAACTGACTCTGATTCGCCTCGCTCTCATGCGCTGCAAACCATAGCAGCTGGCGCGTGTGCTATGATCGCGGGCGATGACGGATCAGCTCAGCAAACCTGAAGAGTCTGCGGAAGCAAAGCCCGCCCGCTGGCTCAACTCGACGGTCGTCGGGATCGCGCTGGCGAGCTTGTTTTCCGATGTCGGACATGAGATGGCGACCACCGCCATGCCGGTGCTTCTGGCTTCGGTCGGAGCCAGCGCCGCGGCGTTGGGACTGATCGAAGGATTGGCCGACGGCGCTTCGAGTTTTGCGAAGCTGTTCAGCGGCCTCTATTCCGATCGTCTTCGCCGGCGAAAGCCACTGGCGGTCGTCGGATATTTTATTACCGCCTCAGGGATGGCCAGCTTCGCGCTCGCGACGCAATGGTGGCACGTGCTTCTGGGGCGCGTCGGCGGATGGATCGGGCGCGGAGCGCGCACGCCCGTGCGCAACGTGCTGATGGCCGAGGCGACAACGCCTCAGACTTATGGGCGTGCTTATGGATTTGAGCGGGCGATGGACAGCGTCGGAGCGTTCCTCGGGCCGATGCTCACGCTGCTGTTCGTCTGGGCTCTGGGACTGCGATGGAACTTCGCGCTGACGCTCATTCCCGGGCTCGTGGCGGCAGCGCTGATCTGGCTTCTGGTTCGGGAGCGCGCTCATGAGCCGCAGCCTAACGTGCGATTGCTGGCCGGCATTGGTGCACTGCCGCCAGAGTTCCGCACGTATCTCGTTGGCGTCGGAATTGCAGGTCTGGGCGATTTTTCCAACACGCTTTTGATACTCTGGGCGACCATCGCATGGACGCCGAGATTCGGCGCGGCAAGAGCCGCCGAATTGGCGATGAGTTTTTACATTGGCTACAACGCGGTCTACGCCTTGTCGTGCTATGTCAGCGGAGTTCTTGCCGACCGTTTCGCAAAAAACCGCGTGCTGGCCATCGGCTACAGCCTCGCGGTTATTCCCGCGCTGACCCTCATGACGCCAGGCGCTAGTGTCACCAAATTCGCCATCGTCTTTGCCTTCTCCGGCCTCTACATGGGCGTGTGGGAAACACTGGAATCCTCAACAGCGGCAACCGCTCTTCCCCGCCAACTTCGCGGCATCGGCTTTGGCGTGCTCGCCACCGTCAACGGCCTCGGCGACTTTTTCTCCAGCGCCGTTGTCGGCCTCCTTTGGACCCTCCATCCGGTGTGGGCGATGATGTTTGTTATCGTTACATCTCTTGGCGGCTCAGTGGTTATTTTCACAAATCGGCCGGCGCCAGTCGCGCAGTAGCCAAGCTCGCCCAATAGTCGCCTCGATCTGGATCCTGCCGGGCAGTACAGCAGGCGCTCACAAACGTCCTTTCTGTCGGGATTTTTGGTACATCTATCGAACAGTCGCCATTGCAGCTCCTTGCGTCGAAATTACACTGATCGTTCATGCAGAAAGACAACTCAGCGCGTGGCATTGACCGACGACAATTCCTTCAACAGGCAGGGCTGGCGATCGGGGCTGCTGGGGTTCTTGGAGGGTGCGCTGACACGGGGGAGAAGCATCCATCGCAAGCCGCGCTTGGATCGGGCGGACATTTTTCCATCGTCTCAGACCCCGCAGATCCCATCGCTTCTTCGCCGGCCGGACAGTGGGCCGTGCAGCAGCTTTGGGATGCTTTTGAATTTCGTGGACAGAAGCCGCGAATCGTGGCGCGGCTCCAAGATGCGCCGTCGGGTCCATGCATAGTGGCGGCTGGGGCGGATTCGCCTGTTGCGCGCGGCATGCTTTCAGACGGGAAAGTCTCGCTGCCACAATTACCCGAATCGCTGGCGCTAATCCTGGGAAAATACAAAAACCGGCCCACCTTGCTCGCTTGCGGGCGCGATGCGCGCGGCTTGGTCTACGCGATGACGGAATTGGCCGACCGCGTGCGGAATTGCCCGCGACTCAGTTCGAATCTGAACGTTTCCGAACCGATCGTCGAGCAGCCCACCGCGTGCGTGCGCGGCATCATGCGCAGCTTCACCAGCGATGTTGAAGACAAGCCCTGGTACAACGATCGCAAATTCTGGAAGCCTTATCTTTCGATGCTCGCAAGCCAGCGGTTTAATCGCTTCAACCTCGCTTTCGGCATTGGTTACGATTTCACGCGGAACATCAAAGACGCCTATTTTTATTTCGCTTATCCATTTCTGCTTTCGGTGGCCGGCTACAACGTTCGCGCGACAAATCTTTCCAATGCGGAACGCGACAACAACCTGGCGATGCTGAAGTTCATTTCGGACCAAACGGTCGAGCGCGGGCTCGAGTTTCAACTGGGCATCTGGACGCACGCGTACAAGTGGACCGACAGCCCGGATGTGAATCACAACATCGAAGGGCTTGATGAGTCCAATCACGCAAGTTATTGCCGCGACGCGCTGCGGACGCTGCTCCAAGCCTGCCCGTCAATTAGCGGCGTCACGTTTCGCATCCACGGCGAAAGCGGTGTCGCGGAAGGAAGCTACGATTTTTGGAAGACCCTCTTCGACGGCATCGTGCAATGTGGTCGCAAGGTTTCCATCGATCTGCACGCCAAGGGAATCGATCAGCAGATGATCGATGTCGCGCTGAACACCGGCATGCCCGTCACCGTCGCGCCCAAGAGCTGGGCCGAGCACATGGGATTGCCCTATCACCAGGCGGCTATCCGCCCCGTCGAGCAGCCGCGCTCCAATCGGCGCGACAGCGGCTTTTTTGCCAAAAGCTCCGGCTCGCGCAGCTTCCTCCGCTACGGCTACGGCGACCTGTTCAAGGAAGACCGCAAATATGGCATCGTCCACCGCACCTGGCCCGGCACGCAACGGCTCCTGCTCTGGGGCGATCCGCAGATGGCCGCTGCGTATGCAACCAATTTCGCCACCTTCTGCGGAAGCGATGGATTGGAGCTGATGGAGCCGCTGTCGTTTAAGGGGAGGAAGGGCTCGGGGGTGAAGGGAAGGCGCGATGCGTACGCACGTCCGCCAGTACCGACCAAGTATGATTTTGAAAAATATGCAAAATATTACGAGCTCTGGGGACGATTGCTTTTCAACCCGCGCACTGCGTCGGAGACGGCGGAGACTCTTATAAAAGCGAGCCGGATTTTGCCATTAATTACGACGGCTCACTGTCCTTCCGCCGCGAACAATAATTATTGGCCAGAGATCTACACAAATATGTCGATCGTGGACTCGCGCCGGCCAGGCCCGTATAGCGACACGCCAACGCCGCGCCGATTTGGCACCGTGAGCCCGCTTGACCCAGAACTCTTTTCAACGATCGACGCACATGCGAATGATTTGCTCAACGGGAAGCCAAGCTGCAAATATTCGCCGGTCGAAGTCGCTCAGTGGTTGCGACGGCTCTCGAATGTTGAACATGTGACATCTGCCGCCGGCTCGTCGCCCTGGCTGATATATGATGGCGACGTTTCCATCCAACTGGGCCTCGGAAAGTTCTTCGCATCGAAGTTTGAATCCGGCGTTTTGTGGTCGTTTTTTTTATCCAGCGGCGACCATCGCGCCGGCGAGCAAGCGGTCAAAAAATACCGGGAGGCTCGGGAATCCTGGGCGTTCATTGGGGGGCCTGCGCAACTGTACGTCCGCGACATCACCTTCGGCCTGGAGAAGCAGCTTCGCGGCTATTGGAACGACCGATTGCCGGCGATTGACGCCGACATCGCGGCGATGGAAGGAAAGCTAAAGGAACCCTCGAAGCCCCAGGCGGATGTCGATCCACAAAAAGTCGCCGCTGCGATTGCGGCGGTGCTGGAGCCGCCCAAGCGGCCGGTGTTTAAGGTGACGCACCGCGCGCCGGCCAACTTCAAGCCTGGCGAGCCGATTACTATTGATTTGCAATCCTCCGCCGCCTCGGCCCATCTGCACTACCGTCGCGTGAATCAGGCAGAGCCGTGGCATGTGACCGCAATGCCCAGCAGCGCTGGCAAATTTGCCGCCGTCATCCCCGGTGATTACACCAGCTCACCCTATCCGATGCAGTATTACATTGAGCTCAGAAACGCCGCCGGTGCCGCGACGATTTACCCCGGCCTCAATGAGACCTTTACGCAACAGCCGTACATCGTCCTGCGGCAAGCGCGGGACTTGTAGCACAGCCGCCCTCGGCTGTGATTCGAAAGAAGAAAACAGTTACCACAGCCGAGGGCGGCTGTGCTACATAGGACCTTATGACTTCCCGTCGTGATTTCATGAAACAGGTCGCCGCGACAACGCTTGTGGCTGGAATCGCTGCATCTGATGCCAATGCGCAGGATGCGGCGAAAGGCGAGCCGGTTCCGTGGTATCATCGCACCTATCGCTGGGGGCAGACCAACATCACCGAGATCGATCCGCCGCGCTATGACATTGCCTGGTGGCGGGAGTATTGGAAGCGCACGGCGGTGCAGGGCGTCATCATCAACGCGGGCGGGATCGTCGCCTACTATCCGACCAAATTTCCGCTCCAGTATCGCGCTTCGGGGCTGGGAGATCGGGACACGTACGGCGATCTTGCTAAAGCCGCGCATGAAGACGGCCTGGCGGTGTTGGCGCGGATGGATTCGAATCGGGCGCACGAGCCGATGTATCGGTCGCATTCGGATTGGTTTGCGGTCGATGGTAACGGCCGGCCCTACCGCGCCGGCGAGCTATACGTCACCTGCATTAATGGCCCCTATTACCGCGAGTATCTTCCGGATGTGCTGCGCGAGATCATCGAGCGTTCGCATCCGCAGGGCATCACCGACAACAGTTGGAGCGGGCTGGATCGCGGCAGCATCTGCTATTGCATCAACTGCACAAAGAGCTTCAAGGAATACAGCGGACACGATCTGCCGCGCACGCACGATTGGAACGATGCGGTTTATCGAAAATGGATCCAGTGGAGCTACGCTTGCCGCACGAGTCTTTGGGAATTTAACAACTCTGTCACCAAGGCCGCAGGCGGGAAGGATTGCCTCTGGCTGGGGATGAACAGCGGCTCCATCAGCGGCCAATCCCGCTCCTTTCGTGATTTCAAGGCAATCTGCGAGCGCACGCCGATCGTTATGCTCGATCACCAGTCGCGCTCGGACGCCGGCGGCTTTCAAGACAACGCCATCACCGGCAAGCTCATTCACGGCATCCTTGGCAATGATAAGCTCATTCCTGAAAGCATGCCGATGTACCAGATGGGCCGCCCGACCTTCCGCCTGTCGGCCAAGCCCGCCGCCGAGGCGCGGATGTGGATGGTGGCGGGCTTCGCCGGCGGCATTCAGCCGTGGTGGCATCACATCAGCGCGTACCACGAGGATCGCCGCGCGTACCAAACCGCTGCCCCGGTGATGACCTGGCACCAGAAAAATGAAAAATATCTTGTCGATCGGACGCCAGTTGCCTCGGTCGGCGTGGTCTGGTCGCAGCAGAGCACCGACTGGTTCGGCCGCGACAATGCCGACACATTGGTCGATCAGCCCTTTCGCGGCTTCACGCAAGCGCTCATCCGCGGCCGCATTCCGTTCATCCCCGTTCATCTCGATCACATCCAGCGCGAAGCTCAAAAACTTTCGACGCTCGTGCTGCCCAATATCGGCGCGATGTCGGATCAGCAGGCTGACACGATCCGCCGCTTCGTGCAGCAAGGCGGCTCTCTGATCGCCACCGGCCAGACAAGCCTCTTTGACGAGTGGGGTGACCCGCGCCCTGATTTCACGCTGGCCGATGTGCTGGGTGTGTCGGGTGGCAAGGGACGCCAAAATACCGCCTCGCGCACGCGCGGCGCATCCGACTCCCGCCAAACATACCTTCGCCTCACGCCCGAACTTCGCGCCAAGTTCGATGGGCCGCACATTCCAGGCGAGCCGCCCGCCATCGGGCAGCGTCATCCCATTCTCGCCGGCTTCGATGAAACCGACATTCTCCCCTTCGGCGGCACCCTCGAGCCGCTGACGGTCGCGAGTGGGGCGACGGTTTTGTGTACCTTCATTCCCGCCTTCCCCGCGTTTCCTCCGGAGGAGGCCTATATGCGCACGCCGCGCACCGACATTCCAGGCCTCGTCGTCAACCGCTTTGGCAAAGGCCAGTCGATCTACTTCGCTGCCGACATCGACCGCCGATTTGCGCTCGACAATCTTCCCGATCATGGCGATCTATTGGCCAATGCTGCGCGCTTCGCGGCCGGCGACTCACTTCCAGTTCATATCAGCGGACGCGGGCTGCTCGATTGCGAGCTGTACGAACAAAGCGGCCGCCTGATCCTGCACATCGTCAATCTCACCAGCGCCGGCACCTGGCGTGCACCGGTGGAGGAATTGATTCCCGTGGGTCCCTTAAAGGTCAAAGTACGCCCGCCCCACGGAATCGCCCCAAAATCAGCGCGAGCTCTGGTCAGCGAGGAAGACAAGCCGATTACTATTAAGGATGGATGGGCCCATTTTGAAGTGGCGTCGGTCCTGGATCATGAGGTGCTGATCATCGAGGCGTAGCAAAAACACCAAGCGTTCTCTTTATTTTTTCCTCACATCCTCACGCCGTCCCAAGCGACATAGGCCCGAGCCACCTGCACGCGTTTTCCATCACGCGCAACGGATATTCCTGCTTATACACCGGAAAAATTTCATGCCCCGGCCGGAAATAGACGACGCGCCCCTTGCCGATCCTCCAGACACGGCCGCTGCGGAAATGCTCGCCGTGGTCCCACCGCTCTTCGAACACCGTCTCGTCCGGGGCCGGCACATGGAACGGCTCATCGTACATCTCGGTTTGTTTGATCTCCCACTTGGCCGGTAGCCCCTGGGCCAGCGGATGATCGGGCTTCAGCGTCGTTACATGGCTCGGCTTTCCATCCGCACGAAACGCCGGGAAGACGCAGCACGGCAGCGTGATCTGGAGGTGCAGCTTCCCATCCGAACCCGTCGTCTTGCGTACCGAAGGCGTCAACGGATCCGTGCGCTTCGGCACCGCAAATCGCTCGGGTGTGATCGTCGTAATAACTGCTGCCTTGCGTTGCTGCGCATCCAAACCCGCCAGCGCATCTTCAATCGTGCGATAGCGCATCGCCTCGACGAAGGGATCCGACCAGTGAGCCGAGTGAAGCGTCACCAGCGACATCGCCCCCTGCTTGATTCGATTCAGCAGCTTTGCGGTCAGCTCCGGCTTGATCTTGCCGTTGGTCGGATAATGACTCCACCAGATCATCACGTCGCAGTTGTTTACGACGTCATCCGATAGCCCCTGATCCAGATCGTGGAAGGTGACCGAGCGAACCGCCAGCCCCTTGCAGCCGCGGAGATGGTCGGCAATCGCGTTGCCGAGGAAGTTGCCATAGGCCTGCTTTTGCTCTTTCTGCTGCTCGTCCCAGACGACGACACGAATATCCCGCCGCGCCGGCTGCGCAAAAGCGTTACCCGCGTAAACCATCGCGGCCCCGGCAGCGGCCGCCTTCACAAACCGACGCCGCGAAATTGAATTCGACATGAGCCTCTCCTGTGCGAGATAGGTCACAGGTCACTACAAGCCGAAATGCAGTTTGTTTTGGCGCTTCAGTGCCAATTGCAACCAACCCCGCTGTGGATCGGATGCTTATCGAATGATGAGGATGATTGCCTGCTGGCGATCGTGATCTGGTGGGGTAAAAAAATAAAGAGCAGCACGCCGAAGCGGCCGCCCTTTACTTTTTCTCGCCTCGAGCGTCCACTTTTAGGTGGACCCAAGCGGCGATCATGGTCTTGGAGAGAGCACGTCGCGTGCCACGCGCCGCAAGGCGTGAGATTCCTGGGCCATTGCCGATTCAGGCGCGATCTCCAACTGTCGCAGATTTCCCTTTTCCTCGGCTGGTTCGTCGAAGGACCTTGCCGCTGGCGCGCTGGGTTGCGCGGGCGAGATCACGCTGCTGGCGGCGCGCGATCTGGCGATCCAGTTTGGCCCAGCCGCGCTCGGCCTCTTCCCGCAGGCTCTCGGTGGCGGAGCCGGACGGTTTCTTTTTATGTTGTAGAGCCGGCTTTTTTTTCGCTCGGCGGGCTTGGGCGGACCGCTCAGGTAGACTTGCCGCGGATTGGGATCGCCTCTTGGCCATGGGTACATCCTTGTTGCCTGAAGACATTTCTCAATCGCAGCCAGCACCGTTCGGTGAACTTCTTCTAGAATAGGTCAGCCGGGGGAATGATGATACTCCCGATTTCTGGCTTCGCGGACCGCAATCGGCCGGCCCATCAGTTGCATCTTATTCAATGCGGCCATCGCGGCGCGTGCTTCCCATTCGTGAGTCATCTCGACCAGTGCGAATTCTTTACCGTCACCGACAGACGGATCGACGGGGAACGAAAGAGACTGCAGGCCCCCGTGTTTGCGGAAGAGCTGAAAGAGATCGCTGCGCGTGATGCCTGCTGCCAGGTTTCCGACGAAAATTCGCGTGCTCATTCATGCTCCATCGTGTGAACAGGACCGCCAACCGGGAAAAAAGCGGCTCGCATTCGGAACAAAGGTAAGAGGGGCGAGAGAACCGATCAGGAAAGGCACCAGACGCTGGATTGGCTCGGTCGTCGGACGTACCACCGTCTATGGTAGCACGATCAGCAAACACCCTCAACTGAAATCGATTCCGCGAGATAGCGGCGGTCCGATCGCAGCCACCGCGACCGGAGGATTTTGCTCCCGCAACGCCAAATTTTCGCATAAGCCGTTTTTGAAAATCTGTACATCCGGGGTTTTTTGCTCAGGCGCATGTTGCGGATATTTTTGACGAGTGGGTATAATCTTCAAAACCC
>JANWHF010000227.1 GCA_025450555.1 Tepidisphaeraceae bacterium
TGGAATTTCAACAGCGGGATGGCCGCCATCGACGCGGCACTCGCCCATGTGCTCGGGCAGGGGGATGTGCTCATTTCGGCGCGTTCGATTTATGGTGGCGCCCATCAACTTATTCATGATTGGTATGCGAAGCCGGCGAATCTTGGCATCGCGGTTGAATATTTTGACGGATACGGCGCGGATGATTTTGCGCGATGCCTGGAGCGTGTTGAGCGCGATCATCGCGAGCGACTTTCGCCTGCATCCGGTGCGCCTAAAGAAGCTTACGTTTATCTGGAATCGCCCTGTAATCCGCAGGGATACGTGCTGGATGTGCCGGCGATTTGCGCGAAGGCGCATGAGCGCGGATTGCGGGTGCTGCTGGATGCGACGGTGGGCACGCCTTTCTTATGTCGCCCGTTGCAGCGCAGCGATCCACGCGAGCGGCCGGACTTTGTGATTCACAGCTACACCAAGGACCTGACCGGCACCGGCTCGGCCATCGCGGGCGTCGTCATCGGTCGCAATGAAGACATGTTCATCCCCAAGGGGCAGTCGGTGGGGAATCGCTCCTGGCAGCAGAGCATGTTCTGGAATGTCTATTACGTGAAAGGCGCATTTCTCAATGCCGATGCGGCGTTCGAAGTGCTTCAGGGAATCCGGACGCTCGATGTGCGCATGATCACCAAGTGCATCAACACGATTATTCTCGCCCGATTTTTTGCCTCCCATCCGCAGATTAAGGTGCATTGCGCGGCGTTGAAAAATGATCCAAACCATGCGACCTGCCAACGGCTGATGTTTCTGGGCCTGCCAGCGCCGTTGTTCACGATTGATATGCCGAGCTTGCCGCGCCAGACGTTCCAGCGGTTCTTCGACAGCCTGGACCCAACGTTTGCCCACATGATCAGCCTGGGGCAATCCAATACGATCGTGAGTTGCCCGGGACTGACGACTCATTCGGAATTGAATGAGGAATCGCAACGGCAGGCGGGGATAACGCCTTCGACCATTCGGTTGGCCGTCGGCGATGAGGATCCCCGGGATCTTCTGGCGCATCTTTGGGCGGCGGCACGCGCGGCGATCGATCAGGATGTGCCCGGCTTCTCAACACAATGGATGTCAGCCAGCCAGGCCAATCGATTGATTCACGATTGCTATCTCGATGTTCATCGGAGGTATATCGAATCAAAGCCACCAATGGCTGATCGTCCGGCGTCAGTTTGACTTCTGGCGGGTCAAAAGCCGATAAGGACCAAATCGCAGACCCTTACCCGCCTTTTTGGCGTAGGAAACGGTATGAAAGCTCGCGTTTTGTCGGCGGCAGTGTTGCTGATGTCGATCAGTGCCATCGCGCAAACATCCGGTCCAGCAACGCAACCTGCTGCGGACCAGGGCGGAAAGAGATCGGCCACGACGCAGCCATCGCCGGACCAGGTGCTGGATGATCTGCTCAAGCCGCCGGCCGATTCATCGCGGCCGCTGACACGGCCCTCGACGGGTGTTGATGTGGACAAGACCAGCGGACGCGGGGCGATCGCGCCATCAGCGCCGGTGGTTCATTTGTTGCCGGAGGGGTCATACATCATCGATCGCGTGGCGCGGCTAGGCCACAGCAACGACGGGCTGCAATCGGAACTGGTGTTTGAATCGGATGGCAAAACACTGCGCGATCCGCCGATGATCATCCTGCCCAACATGCGGCTGACCATGATGGAAAACGCGATTGCCCAGCAGAATCGCGATTTGAAATTTCGCGTCACGGGGATGGTGACCGAATATCACGGGCGAAATTACATTTTGCTTGAAAAGGTCAGTGTGATGACGCCCGATGCGCAGGAATTTTGAAGACGAAGAGTTGGTTTATATACCCTGTTTAGCGGTCGCGCTTGCGCGACGTTGCGCGCTGCAATTAAAGGCGCGCTCAACGTCGCGCAAGCGCGACCGCTAAACATTGTTAATTACGCGATTATCTCTCCGCGCCGGCTCACCTGAATCATCTGACCATCATCCGCACATAGCGCAGTCAATCTTCCCTCCGGAACCAGTGCGGCCGCGGTATCGAGCAAGACGATGCTCGGTCCGGTGAGCGGCACCGGCTTCTCATGATCGCGATAATTCAGCACCGGCGTATGACCGAAATACCCGGTCCGTTTCCACCGCTTATGGCGGCGAATCTCTTCGCCGCTGTAGCGCCCCCAGATGATTTGATGTCGAAGATGAGCTTCGCCTTTCAATCGCGATTCAATCGAAGGCGCTAAATCGGATTCATCGACATTCCACATCGCATGCGCGACAAAAATGTCCGGATGTTCTACCACGCCCGGCAGATCTTTGATGAACTGCCGATGCCGATCCGGCACACAGCGCAGCATTTGGGTAAGCTTTTCAAAGTTAGGATGCACCTGAAGCCATTGCAGCTCGGCCAGATCGGCGCCGTAGGAAACCAGCGTCTGATCGAGGCCAAATTGCATGAACCAGGTGAAGGCCGCCATCGAATCGATGCCATCGGGCGAGCTGCTGAAACTTTGCGAATGGAGGATCAGATCGAAAATGTCATCGTGGTTGCCGCGCACGAAGCTGGCGCGGGGAAGCGCCAGGAGCCGATCGATCACCTTGCGCGAATCGGGGCCGCGATTGACGTAATCGCCGACGAAAACCAGGTGTGGGGAATGATCCTGCCGCTCGATTTGATTGATCAACGCATCGAGCGCGACGAACATGCCGTGGATGTCGCCGATGATCCATCGCATGGGTCCGCCCCCGATGATATGCGCGAGGGCCCCTTCGATATAGCACCTGCCCGACTTCCACTTCAAAAGACTATGATTGAATCTGAATAACCGAAGGAGGTTTCATGCCTGAAGCATCCATATCCAGCGATCTGGCCCACAAGAGCTGCAAGGCTTGCGAAGGAAAAGTCGCGAAGCTGAGCGATCAGCAGGTAGCGTCGCTCTCAAAACAGGTCCCGCAGTGGGAGCGGGCCGGCGGCGAGATTTCGCGGACTTTCAAGTTCGCCAACTATTACGAGACGATGGCCTTCGTGAACGCGACGGCCTGGATTTCGAATCGCGAGGATCACCATCCGGATCTGGAAGTCGGCTACAACAAGTGCCGGGTCCGCTACTCGACCCATTCGGTGGGCGGGCTGTCGGAAAATGATTTCATCTGTGCGGCAAAGGTCGATGGCTTGCTGACGCTTTAAACCGGCTCGAGCCTGCCGGCTTCGGCGCTTTGGAATGAGACGGGGCCGATGACCAGCGCGGTAAACGTCTGGAGCAACGCCCCCGCGTTCATCCAGAATGTGGATGGCAGGCCCATTTTTTCGGTGCAGAGGCGCGCGAGCAGTTGCTCGCGCGACCAGCCGGTCTGTCGGCCCACCTGCGGCAGGAAGCAGCCGCTTCGCCCGGCGCACATCAGGTAGATCCCATGCTCCTTCGGGTCAAAATCGAGCGGATGCGCTGCCGGGCGCAGAGGCGAAAGGATGCTCAGCTCGATGCTTAGGGATGACAGTTCGCCGATGGAGACGGGATTGTTCTGAAATCGCGGATCGCGCAGAACGTTTCCCGCCGTCACCCAGACGACATCCCACAATGAATTTTCCGCTTCGAGTCGGCCGACGCATCCGCGCAGCCGATGGTCGGCCAATCCATGGAGCGAAACGAAGCACCCGGCCGGCTGACGGAGCACCGGATCGTCGCAGGCTGGCGGATTTTTCCCGCTACCCGCCAGCGTTTCACGGATCGATTGGCAAGCCATCTTCAGGAGTGGAGATTGCCGTTGATCGGATAATTGCACGGATTCATGATACCCGCGGCGCGGTGAGCCGTCTCGGTCAAACTTAACCGCTCGCTTTGCGCCAAGAGCGCCATGGACGCCAAGAGCGCCAAGAGAATCTTTTGTAAATTCTTTTTCTTGGCGGCCTTGGCATCCTTGGCGCTCTTGGCGCATAAAGAATCGCATGGGCTCCGCGGAAATAGCCACTACTGCTCCACGTCCCTGGCCAGCGCCTGACCGCCCCTGGCGGATGTTCATGCGATGGCATGAGCTGTTGTTCATGCATTGGCCAGTCATGGCGGATGAAGTCAGGAGCCTGCTGCCAAAAGAGTTGGAGCCGGACCTGTTTGACGGAGCGGCATGGATAGGGGTCGTGCCGTTTCGAATGAGCGGCATTCGAGCGCGAGGACTACCACCCATTCCGGGAACCAGCGCCTTTCCCGAACTGAACGTCCGCACTTATGTGACCGTCGGCGGCAAGCCAGGCGTCTGGTTTTTCAGCCTCGATGCGACCAACTGGCTGGCGGTGCGAGGGGCGCGATGGGGATTTTTTCTGCCGTATTTTGATGCGCGCATCAAGGTTGCCCGTGCGGGATCTCGCATCCAGTATTCCTGCACGCGTACCCATCGAAAGGCACCGCCTGCGAGGTTCGAAGCGGAATATGGGCCGGTGGGCGAAGTATTTGAGCCTCGCCCGGGAACACTCGAGCATTTCCTGACGGCCCGATATTGTCTTTATGCCATCCGACCGGACCGTGGCGTACATCGGTGTGACATCAGCCACATGCCCTGGCCTCTCCAGCCGGCGACCGCTCAAGTTAGAGAAAACACGATGGTCGCAGCAGCAGGAATTGAATTGCCGACGTCTGCCCCTTTGCTGCATTATGCCCATCAACTCGATGTTGTGGCGTGGACGCCTGATGCCGACCGCTGATTTGCCTTCTATAATTGATCCACACATGGCCAAAACTCGAACGCAGTTTTTGTGCAACCACTGTGGCAGCGTCCATCCCAAGTGGATGGGCAAATGTCCTGATTGCGGCACCTGGGACAGCCTCGAGCAATACAAGGCGCCGACGCATGATGCGCGCGCAGAGTCGCGGGTGGCAGGGGGTCAAACAGCCGATCTGTCGCACGGCGCGGAACCGTTGACGCTGGAGCAGATCGACGAGAGCGATACGCCTCGACGACCGACGGGAATCGAAGAATTCGATCGTGTGCTCGGTGGGGGCGTCGTCCCGGGGTCGGCAGTGCTGGTCGGCGGGGAGCCGGGCATCGGAAAATCGACGCTGCTGCTTCAGATGGCCCACGAACTGGCTAAGCCAGCGGCGCAGGGCAAGATCGAAAATAAAAGTTCATCTCGCGTGCTTTATGTCACCAGCGAAGAATCGGCCCGGCAGACCAAGCTGCGCGCGTCTCGCCTGGGTGTCGAATCGGAGAACCTGCTGATCCTTGCCGAGACGAATGTCGAGCGGATCATCAATCAGATCCACAAGGTTCAGCCGGCGGTCGTGGTGATCGATTCGATCCAGATGATCTATAAGCCGCAGTTGCCCGCCGCGCCGGGCTCGGTCACGCAGTTACGCGATTGCTGCATGGACTTAGTGTATTTGGCCAAAGCGAGCGGCATCGCGGTGATTCTCGTCGGCCATGTCACCAAAGCGGGGACGCTGGCGGGTCCGAAGATTGTCGAGCACATCGTCGATACGGTCATCTATTTCGAAGGCGATCGTTTTCACTCGCATCGCATTGTGCGCTGCATCAAGAACCGCTTCGGCAGCACGCATGAAGTGGGGCTGTTCGAAATGACCGGCCAGGGGCTTAGCCAGGTGCGCGATCCGGGAAATCTTTTTGTCGAACAATATGGGCCAGGCGGGCCGCCCAGCGGATCGATCATCACCGCGGCCATGCAGGGCAGCCGGGTGTTGCTGGTCGAAGTGCAGGCGCTGACGGCATCCAGCGTGATCGGGGCGGCCAAGCGCAAAGTCAGTGGCGTCAGCTCTGATCGCGTGGCAATGATTATTGCGGTTCTCGAGAAGCGGGCCGAGATGCGGTTGGCGGCTGACGATGTGTTTGTCAATATCGCGGGAGGGGTGAAGGTTGCGGAGCCGGCGATCGATCTGGCCATCGCCTTGGCGATCGCGTCGGCTCATATGAATCGGCCGCTGCCGACCGGGACGATTGCCGTCGGCGAATTGGGACTGGGCGGCGAAATTCGCAGCGTCCCGCAGATCGAACAACGCCTTCGCGAAGCATCGCGGCTGGGGCTAGGAAATGCGATCGTCCCACACGTTGGCGGTGCAA
>JANWHF010000228.1 GCA_025450555.1 Tepidisphaeraceae bacterium
CTCGAGGCGTTCTCTCCATTCATTCCGCTCAATGCGGACGACTCGAGCCTGCCGGCGACGGTGCTTCGATTTACGCTAAAAAATGTGGGGGACAAGCCGGTGAAGCCGGCGCTTTCAGGCTGGTTGGAAAATGCGGTGGGCCTCAATAGTGCAGATGTAACTGATGGCAAACACCACAATCGCATCATTCGTGAGCATAACCTGCTCTTGCTCGAATGCAGCGCTATTGAAGCGGAGCAAGTCGCTGCCCAGTCACAGCGCCCGCCGATGGTCTTTGAAGATTTCGAGGGCGACGACTACGGCAAATGGACCACATCAGGAGAAGCCTTCGGCTCTGGACCAACCGCCGGCGCGACAGCACCCAGCCAGAAACTGGCGAATTTCCAGGGCAAAAAGCTGGCCAATTCCTTCTTCAAAGGCTCCGACCAGGCGCAGGGAACGCTTGTCTCGCCAGAGTTCAAGATCGAGCGGCGATTCATCAATTTCCTGATCGGCGGCGGCAATCATCCGAACCAGACCTGCATCAATCTGCTGATCAATGGCAGAGTGGTTCGCACCGCGACAGGGCGAAATTCGGACCGTATGGAATGGGCGTCATGGAACGTCTCGCAATTTGAGAACGCGACGGCACGCATTGAGATTATCGATCGCGCTTCAGGGGGTTGGGGGCATATCGACATCGATCAAATCGAATTCGCGGATGAGCCGCGCAGGTCGGCTATCCCATTCGCGAAGCTGCCGGATGTTGGAACGCTTGTGTTGGCCCTGCTTGAGCCGACGGCATCCGATGCCGGCACTCCATCAAGCGAGCATGGGAATGACACGGTTTCGCTTTCGCAGAAGATCGTGGGCCGACTGACGCGCGCGGTTGAATTGAAGCCCGGCGAGTCTCACATCTCGACGTTTGTTCTGGCGTGGCATTTCCCAAACCTTTCGATGCGAGGCGTCAAGGGAGGAATCGGGCGCTATTACGCGACGCGATTTGAATCGGCATCGGCGGTCGCGCGATACGTCGCGCAGAATTTCGATCGTCTTTATCAACAAACCAAGCTCTGGCACGAAACCTGGTACGATTCGTCGCTGCCCTACTGGCTGCTCGATCGAACACTTTTGAACATCTCTATTCTCGCCACTTCGACGGCGATGCGATTTGCCGACGGGCGATTCTACGGCTGGGAAGGCGTCGGCTGCTGCGAAGGGACTTGCACGCACGTCTGGCAATACGAGCAGGCGATGGGCCGACTCTTTCCGGAATTTGACATCCTGCTGCGCGAGCGCGTCGATTTCAATCCGGAAGTCGGCTTCCATCCGCAGGGATGGATCGGTCATCGCGGCGAATTTCTGGGGCCGGCCGTCGATGGGCAGGCTGGCACGATCCTGCGCGCCTACCGCGATCATCAGATGTCGGCAGACGATGCTTTCCTTAAGCGGAAGTGGCCAGCCATCAAAAAAGCGATCGGCTGGATGATCGGCCAGGACGGCAACAACGACGGCATTCTCGAAGGCCCGCAACACAATACGCTGGATGCCGAGTGGTTTGGGCCAGTGCCCTGGCTCAGCGGGTTGTATTTGGCGGCGGTGACCGCAGGCAGGGAGATGGCCCGGGAAATGGATGATGGCGAATTTGCGGGCCGTTGCGACGCGATTTCGAAAGTCGGTATCGACAATCTCGTGAAGCGCACGTTCAACGGCGATTATTTTGTCCAGATCCCTGATCCGAAGCACAAGGATTCGGTCGGCTCCTACGATGGCTGTGAGATCGATCAGGTGATGGGCCAAAGCTGGGCGCATCAGGTCGGACTGGGGCGTGTATTTCCGCAGGAACAAAACCGAAAAGCATTGGAGGCCATCTATCGCTACAACTTCACCCCTGACGTCGGCCCCTACCGAAATGCCCACAAGCCCGGCCGATGGTATGCGATGCCAGGCGAGGCGGGGTTGTTGATGTGTAGCTGGCCGCATGGTGAAGGCTCGCGCATTCACAAGGCCTTCGATTATTACTTCAACGAATGCATGAACGGGTTTGAGCACGAGGCGGCCAGTCACATGATCTGGGAAGGCCTGCTGGAAGAAGGGCTGGTGATCGAGCGCGCTCTGCATGACCGATACAGCGGGGGCCGGCGAAACCCGTGGAACGAAGTCGAGTGCGGCGACCATTACGCCCGCTCGATGGCCAGCTATGGCGTTTTTACAGCGATCACTGGATATAGCCATCATGGGCCTAAGGGACACCTTGGCTTTGCGCCGAAATTGAAGCCGGAGGATTTCAAGGCCGCCTTCACGACCGCGCAGGGATGGGGAAGTTTCAGCCAGCGTATCGCGAATCAGAAACTGGATGCCCAAATCGCACTGGGCTGGGGCCAGCTTGTGTTGCAAACGCTTTCGCTTGAGCTGCCGAAGGATTTCAAGGTGACTCAAATCGATGGCGCACCGGGTGCGGTGCAATTTGCGACAAACGCCAATGTGTTGACCATAACGTTCCCGCAGAAAATCACGTTGTCTGCCGGTCAGAAACTGGAACTGACAATTCACTAGGAGCGATCGAATGCGAATCACATTTTCAGCGGCGGCTGTACTGCTGTGCGCGTTGATCGGCGGCTGCCAGAGCCAATCGGATGCGCCGGCTTCGAGCGGTTACAGATCGGAGAGCGTGGAAGCTACCAATCCACCCTATGAATCCATGTTGATTCCGATGTTGCGCGAATATGGCCATCGCAACTGGATTGTGATTGCCGATTCGGCTTATCCGGCGCAGTCGCGAGCCGGGATTGAGACGGTGGTGACGAATTCGGATCAGTTGAAAGTGCTGCGGACGGTGTTGGATGACATCAAGAAGATGCCGCACGTGACGCCGATTGTTTATACCGATGCGGAATTGAAATATGTGCCGGAGAAAGATGCGCCGGGAATCGACAAGTATCGAAAGGATTTGGCCAAGGTTCTGGGCAATCACCAGGTGCAATCGCTGCCACATGAGCAGATCATTGCGAAGCTGGATGAGGCGGGGAAGACGTTTAAGATTTTGATTCTCAAGACGAATCTGACAATCCCTTACACGTCGGTGTTTCTGCAGTTGGATTGTGCTTACTGGGGGCCCGACGCGGAGAAGCGGCTGAGAGAGTCGATGCAGCAGAAATAAAGGCGCGCTCAACGGCTCGCAAGCGAGCCCGCTAAACATGGAGGATCAAACTCAGCTCGCGAAGCCTAATCATTTTCGGCGCAGAAGCGTTTCCCATGCGCCGGGGTGGACCTGTGCATAGAAGCGGCCGCCGACGCGGGTGACATCGAGGGGACAGTGGTAGACGGGGGAGAGAATTTCGCCGCGCAGAACTTCATCTGGCGTTCCGCTTGCGCCGGCCTTTCCATCATCAAGCAGTAGCACTTGCGATGTAGCCGGGGGAAGCTCTTCGAGGTGATGAGTGATCATGAGCACAGTGGGCCGATCTTCGGGATGTTGTGTGCTCAATCCCTGAATCGCAGCCAGAACTTGTTCGCGGGCAAGCAGATCGAGACCGGCCGTGGGTTCATCGAGCATGAGCAATTGCGGGCTGATGACCAAGGCCCGGGCAATGAGGGTGCGCATGCGCTCGCCATTCGAAAGAGTCGTGTAACGATGATCGGCCACGTGATGAAGCCCGACGCGGTCGAGCATTTGCGCGGCCTGGGAATATTGCGATTCGGAGACTTCGTCATACAGGCCGAGGGTTCCAAAGAAGCCGGTGAGGGCGACTTGATGGGCGGTGAGATCGGGATCGAGTTCGACCGGCGAGGTCGAGCTGACGAGCCGAAGGCCGCGACGAAGCGAATGCAGATCGACTTCGCCAAAATGCTGCCCGAGCACGCGAACATCGCCAACCGTCGGCCAAAGATGGCCGGCAAGGATTCGAGTGAGCGTGGTTTTGCCGCTGCCATTGGGGCCCAGAATCGCGGCGCAGGCGCCGGCGGGCACGGTCCAGTTGATGTCCTTGAGGATCCAGCGCTGCGAACGTCGCAGGCCGACGCGAGATAACTCGATTGCGGGATCTGGCTGGGGCATGGTAAATCGCTCTGACGATTCCCCTCAGGCGGCGAAACGCGCACCGCAAGCGGTGGCGGCTATTATAAACGGCAGAGGACGCTGCTGCGACGCGCCGGTGCAGGTTATTTATGCATCTGCAAAGGGTTAGGTTTTTGCGGCGCATGCGACAATCGTTTCCACCTTGCGTCACTTCGCATCGGCTCTTAACATCGCCCGCTCAAAGCCGGGGCCGGCTACAACTGTGAGACCAGGCCCGCGGCGATTCTCTAATCCCAGAAGGGATATCGTTATGGCGATGCGTATTCTTGTCGCGGACAAGCTGGCCGCTGAGGGTCTGGATTTCCTCAAGCAATCGGGAATGCAGTTCGACGAAAAAGTCGGGCTGAAGGAAGACGAGCTGGCGGCGGCAGTCGGAGCTTATGACGCGATGGTCGTTCGCTCGGGGGCCAAGGTCACCGCGAAAGTGCTGGACAAGCCGGGGAATCTGAAGGTGATCGCCCGCGCCGGCGTGGGCGTCGATAACATCGATCTGCCCGCATCCACCGCCAAGGGCATTCTGGTTCTCAACACGGCCGAGGCTTCGACCCTTTCAACAGCCGAGCATGCCCTGGCGCTGATGATGAGCCTTGCGCGCAAGATTCCGCAGGCGGATGCCCACGTAAAGAGCAAGCCTGCTAAATGGAACAAAACCTATTACCAGGGCACGCAGTTGGCCGGCAAGACGCTGGGCGTGGTGGGGCTGGGGCGCATCGGGCGCACGGTCGCCAGCCGGGCGATCGCGATGGAGATGAACGTGCTGGGCTTCGATCCTTTTTACACCCAGCCGACCGCGCTGGATGGAAAGGTGAAGCTGATCCGTGATTTCGATGAATTCCTCGCGCAACTCGATGTGATCACGTTCCACGTGCCCGGCGGCGAAGGCACCAGGCATCTGCTCAACAAGGAACGCCTGAACGGCAAGTGCCGGCCGAACCTGCTGGTGATCAATGACGCCCGTGGGGAAGTGGTCGATGAAATCGCGCTGGCCGAGGCGCTCAAGAACAAGAAGATCGCCGGGGCGGCGCTGGATGTGTTCGCGAAAGAGCCGATCGCGCCGGATCATCCGCTGTTGGGGTTGGAGAATGTGGTACTGACGCCGCACCTCGGGGCCAGCACCGATGAAGCGCAGACGGCCGTCAGTGTCGAGGCCTGCAAGTCGATCGTGGCGTATCTGAAGAACGGCGAAATTCGCGGCGCGGTGAACGCCGGGAAGATCAAGCTGGATCTGCCGCCGGACGAAGCGCCGTTTGCGGATCTGGCGCGCCGGATCGGAGCACTGCTCGCGGGATTAAGCGAAGGCGGCTACAAGTCGATCACGCTCCGCGCCAGCGGCCAGCGGGCGCCGAAGTTGATGGAGACGTTGCTGCGGCTCGCGACGGTGGAGTTGCTCAAGCCGCACCTCGCGCCGCCGGTGAATGTGATCAATGTCGAGCATCTTGCGCGGAGCCGGGGCATCGAACTGCATCAGATTCACGAGCAATCGCCGCCCCAGGGTTTGGTGGGCGACATTGTCGGCGTGCGTGCCGAAGGACAGAACGGCGAATCGCATCGCATCCTCGGCACGGTTTACGCGGATGGCTTGCCGCGCATTTTGCGCATCGATGATTTTGCGATGGACATGGTTCCCGAAGGGCACATGGTGCTGATCATCAACAAGGATCAGCCCGGCGTCATCGGAGCCGTCGGCACGACATTTGGTGAAGCGTCGGTGAATATTGCGGACATGGTCATCAGCCGGCATACGTCGACGGCGCTGATGGTGGTGAAAGCGGATAGCACGCCGACGGATGGGTTGATGGAGAAGCTGAGGAGCCGGCCGAATATCGTGCGGGTTAAAGCCGTCGAGCTGCCGCCGCGCGGAGCATGAGAGGAGCGGTGCAGCACTGAAGCGCAGCGGCGCTCTCTGCCGTTTAGCCGCTACCGCTTGCGGTGCGCGTTCTTTGGTGGAGCGCTCGGCGCTGCTTCTCACTTGATCGTCGCTCGTCCGGGCGAAGCTTGCTCGACGCGCTCCGCAGGCGGAGCGGCTAAAGTAAGCGGGACGCCGCGTGGCGGCGGCAGTCAGGTTTTAAACGGTTGTCAACTACATGAGGATGGCGGCGCGTTGGGCGCCGCCATCCTTTTTTAATGCGCTCTGTGCGTTACGGATTTTCTGAGCCGCTCCACTTCCAAGCACGCGGAAGCGCGGTATCATCTTCTTTGCGCGGGCAAGGCGCGGGTCGGGTTGCATTCAGCGGGATCAGGGCGCGTCTCGATCTGAAGGATCGCATTTCATTCATGGAGGAATTCAATGGGCGATCTACCACACCCGTTGGATCAACAGAAGATCTCTGAGCTGCTGGAGATGCTCTGGCGCGAGGGCGTTGACATTTGTTCCCCCGGCGGCACCACCCGTCTTCGTCAAACGCTGGAAGAGCAGCGCGTTTGTCAGCGCGAGCTGGTCGAGTCCCGCCGGCAGCTTCAGGAAATGCAGGCCGCCTCCCGCGCGGCTGACCTGGACCTGCGGGAACTTCAACAGAAACATGACGCCCTTTTCTCCCGTAACACCGATGCGATTTTTTCGATCGATCCGGATGGGCGCTTCATCAGCGTCAACCCCGCCTGCGCGGAAATGACCGGCTACACGCGCGATGAGATGCTGGGCATGTCATTTCAGGATCTGGTTGCGCCAGATCAGCTTCAGCACACGCTCTGGAATTTCCAACGATGCTTGCAGGATATTTTTGAGCGACTGGAAACAGCCATCCTCCGCAAGGACGGGCAGCGCGTGGAAATGCTCGTGCATGGCGGGCCGATCTGGCGCGAAGAGCGACTGGTGGCGCTCCATTGCGCGGCCAAGGATGTCACTGAATGGAAGCGGGCCGAGGCCAACCTGCTCAAGATCGAAGAGCGCTGCAAGCTGGCGATGGATGCCACGCGGGACGGCATCTGGGACTGGGACATTCGCACCAATCAGCTTTTCTGGTCGCGACAGTTGTTCCGCATCATCGGGTACGTGCCGGGGGAAATTCACCCAAGCATCGAAAACTTCAAGCGCCTCCTGCATCCCGATGATTTGCCGGGCACATGGGATAAAGTCAATCGGCATCTGAGCGGGCAATCGCCGCTGTATGAAACCGAATTTCGACTGCGCCGAAAAGACGGCAGCTATTGCTGGGTGCTTTCGCGCGGGCGCGCGGTGCGCGATGACCAGGGGCAGGCGGTTCGCATGGTGGGATCGCATGCGGACATTACCGAGCGCAAGCGCAATGCCGAGGAGCGCGATCATCTGCTGGCGCGCGAGCAGGAAGCGCGAAGGCAGCTTGAGGAAGCGCATCGCGCCAAAGACCGATTTCTGGCGGTGCTGTCGCATGAGCTTCGTACACCTTTGACACCTGTGCTGACTTGCGTGCAGATGATGGAGCGCGAGCCGGATATTTCGCCGACGTTGAATGAGCTGGTTCAGATGGTTCGGAGAAATGTCGAGTTGGAAGCGCGGCTCATCGACGATCTGCTCGATCTGACGCGCATCAGTCGCGGAAAATTGGAGCTGTTTTTCGCGCCGACCGACGTGCATGCGAAGATTCGGCAGGTGATCGACATCTGCCAGAGCGATATTCGATCGGAGCAACTGACGCTGAAATTGGAACTGGACGCACCTAAGAGCCATGTACGCGCGGACGCGGCCCGGCTTCAGCAGGTGCTGTGGAATCTGCTGAAAAACGCGGTGAAATTTACGCCTCCGGGCGGGACGATCGGCATTCGCACGTATGACGTCGATAGCCGGATCATCGTTGAAGTATGGGACACCGGCATTGGAATCGACGGCGAACTGCTGCCGCTCATTTTCGACGCATTTGAGCAGGGTGGAAAACAGGTCACGCGAAAGCATGGCGGGCTTGGTTTAGGGCTGACGGTGAGCCGATGGCTGGTCGAAGCGCATGGCGGGACGATCGAGGTGCGCAGCGACGGCCATGGAAAGGGGAGCGTCTTTAAGATTTCGCTTCCGCAGTCGGCGGCGCCTGAGCCGAAGAAGACATCGCTTCCGCGCCGGACTCCAGCCGGGGCGGGCAAAGGCCGACGGCTGCTGCTGGTGGAAGACAATGCCGACACGATCCGCGCGATGACACGCCTGCTGACGCTGGATGGATATTCGGTGCAG
>JANWHF010000229.1 GCA_025450555.1 Tepidisphaeraceae bacterium
AACCCTGGCTGCCGAAGTTGTCGCTGGTCTCGACGATGCCCTTGCCGAACATCTGCTGCCAGGCGCGATTGACAAAGACGCGGGCGGTGAGCGGGTTCTGTTTCGACACCACCCATTGCGCCAGCCCCAGACGATTGTGCGGGGCCGACGGATCCATCGGCGGCAAAAATGCCGGTGTATTTGCATAGACCTGCTCGCCATGCGCGTCATAAGCGCCGCGCCGCAGGATGTAAGCCGGCTTGGGCTTGGGCATCTCCTGCATCACCATCACTTCGGCGATCGGATTGGAGATTTGGTTTTGCTCCTGCCGAAGACTGTGGATCGATTGGAGGAGCGTGCCCGATGGCCCATATACATTGCAAAGGAAGTAATCGAGCAGGCTGTCGGTTGCTCCATCGGCCTTTTCCGCCCTTGCAATCGACTGCTCCATCGTCTGCCTGCCGGCAATCTGCTCGACTTCCGGCTCGCTTAGCCTTCGATTGAACACGCGCAGATCGCGGACCAAACCGCCTTTGAAACCGCTGTCGCGAAATCGGTAACCGATGCCTAAATCCGGCTCGCCACCGGTTTCGTAGGTGATGTCCTTATATAGACCGTCACGAATGACGCTCAGTTCCTGCCGCTGGCCATTCACATAAATCGCAACGCCCGCCGCCCGGCTCGAGCCGTCGTAGGTGACGGTGATCTGCTGCCATTTGTCCTTCTCAATTGACTTGACCGTCTGCACCTTCAGCGAATTGCCCGGCCACATGTGATGCAGCCCAAAGGCGATGTGCCCATCTTCCAGCAGCAGCTCATATCCCCGGCTTCCCGCGTCAATGGGCGCTTTGCTGTGATGCAGCACCACCATCCGCGGCTCAAATTGCGGCGCTTTGACCGTGAGCGAAATCGAAAACGGATCGGCTCGCGTAAAAGTGCCGATACCGGGGAAAACAAATCCGTTTTCGCCCGAAAGCTCGGCGCCGACGCCGCCTTCGTCCTCGATGATCGTCGGATGCTCGATCGCTTTACCCGGCTTTTTCGGATCGATTGAATTGGCGACCGTTCCCTTCGAGATTTGATCCAGAGGATACGCCGCGATTTCGCCTGCGATTTGCTTGATCACCGGCTTCGACGCGAGCCAGTTTCGAAAATCATGTGTGCAACTCGATCGCATCGCATCCAGCTCGCCGCGTTTCTGCTTAATCTGCTTTGCAATCTCCGCCAGCTTTTGATCCTGCTGGTTGGTGCTCAGCAGCAACGTCGGCACCGCAATCGCATCGGTGAAATAGCTGGTTTGCCCCGACTCATCGATGTTCTGGAAAAACGAAAACAGCGAATAGAAATCGCGCTGCGTGATCGGATCGAATTTGTGATCGTGGCAGCGCGAGCATTCGAACGTCAGGCCCAGAAACGCGGTGCCGAAGGTCGTTACGCGATCGACCACGTAAGCCACGCGAAATTCCTCCTCGACGATGCCGCCTTCCTCGTTCTGCATGTGCAGGCGATTGAAGGCGGTCGCGAGGCGCTGTTCCTTGGTCGGATGCGGCAGCAGATCGCCGGCAAGTTGCCAGGTGATGAACTGATCGATCGGCTGATTCTCGTTGAACGATTTGATGACCCAATCGCGATAGGGCCACATCGGCCGATATCGGTCGGCCTGATATCCATGCGTGTCCGCAAAGCGCGCGATGTCGAGCCAGTCGGTGGCCATGCGCTCACCATAGCGCGGGCTGGCCAAAAGCCGATCGACCAGATGCTCGTATGCCTTTGGATCTTTGTCGTTGACAAAGTCAGCGACTTCCTTGGGCGTCGGCGGAAGGCCGCTCAGATCGAAGCTCACGCGACGGATCAACGCCTCGCGCGTCGCTGGTGGCGAAGGCTCCAATCCTTGAGCCTCCAGTTTCGCCAGAACGAAATTGTCGATCGGATTCTGCGTCCAGCCTTTCAGCTTCGTCTGTGGCGGCGCAACTTTCACCGGTGGAACAAAACTCCAATGCTGGCGCCAGGTCGCGCCTTCTTCCACCCATCGCCGCAGCAACTGAATCTGCGCCGCCGACAGCTTCCGATTCGAGTCCGGCGGCGGCATCATCTGGTCCGGATCGGTCGATGAAATCCGCCGAACCAGCTCGCTTCGATCCGCCGCGCCCGGCACGATCGGCGTCTTGCCCTTTTTCAAAACAAACGCGCCGCCATCTTTGATATCCAGCCGCAGCTTCGCCTTCCGCGACTGCTCGTCGGGGCCGTGGCATTTGTAGCAGTTGTCAGAAAGGATGGGGCGAATTTCGCGATCAAAATTTACGGGATTGGACGCGGGCGCGGAACGGGCGGTTCGCGGCGAGATGAGGCACGCGAACACCGCCAGCAGGCAGACGATTGGATAACCGCGCGGCAACTGCATGAAAGGATCAGGCCTTACCATCTGAGTATACCAACCCTCGAAGCGCTCTGTTCTTCGGGTTTGCCATAAATTCTCCAGTGCTCAGGCAAAGCAATTTCTTGTTCCCGGTTAAGCGGATTGATAGCATCGTGGCATCAGCGCGACCGATCGCGGGCTGCATCCGTGCTGGGTCGCGCGAAATCCCTGGTTCGAGGGCGCGGGACAATGCAACGACTCTTCACTTCCAATCGTGCGGTCTTCTCGTCGTTTTTCCTGGTATTCGCTGCCTGCTGGTTCGCACCGATTGCGGTTGCGCAGACGAATCGCCCCGGCCCGATTGATCCCTCCGCCGACGTCATCACCCGCATCCGCGATGAAGGCCTCAATCATTCGCAGGTGATGGCGACGCTCGGCTATCTGACCGATGTCATCGGCCCGCGTCTCACCGGCTCGCCGAATCTGCATCGCGCCAACGAATGGACGCGCGACAAGCTGGCTTCATGGGGGCTTGAGAACGCGCATCTGGAAGCGTGGGGGCGCTTCGGGCGCGGCTGGTCATTGCAGCGATTCTCTGCGCAGGTCATTGAGCCGCAGGACATTCCGCTCATTGGTTATCCCAAGGCCTGGTCGCCCGGATTTGAAAAGCCGATCGAGGCGCCGGTCGTGTGGCTCGATGCGCGCGGAGAGAGTGATCTGGAGAAATATACGGGGAAATTGCGTGGCGCGATCGTGCTGGTCGGCTCGCCGCGCGATGTCGTGGCGCGGTTTGAGCCGATGGGCGCGCGGGTAAACGATTCCGATTTGCTGCAACTGGCCAATGCTGACACGACGACCGTTTCTCCGCCGGGCATGGCACGGACGATGAATGCCGCCGATCGGCGGGCGCTGCTGGAATCGACCCCTCTCGGGCGATTCGTCGGACGGCGCGGAGCAGCAGCCAGCCGATCTACGACGCAGCCCAGCACTCGTTCGGCCCGGCAGCTTTCCATCGGCCGGCTCATGACCTTCTTGCAGGAAGAAGGCGCGGCTCTGGTCGTCAGCCCCAGCACGCAGGGCGATGGGGGGACGCTCTTTGTCGCGGCGGCTTCGCTGCCGGGGCCGGATCGTGCGTTTGGAGCAAATGCAGCGAATCAGCCGCACCCCTGGTCGGTCGATGCGCCGGCCTGCCCGGCGCAGATCACGCTGGCCGTCGAGCATTACAATCGGCTCGTCCACATGATCCAGGCCGGCGAGAAGCTGAAGATGGCTGTCGATCTTCAGGTGAAGTTCCACAGCGACGATCTCGAAGCATACAACACCATCGCCGAAATCCCCGGCTCCGATTTGAAAGACCAGATCGTGATGGTCGGCGCGCACATGGATTCCTGGCACTCGGCCACCGGAGCCACCGATAACGGCGCCGGCGTCGCGTCGATGATGGAAGCCGTGCGAATTCTCCGGGCCTTGAATCTTCAGCCGCGCCGAACCGTTCGCATCGCGCTATGGACCGGCGAAGAAGAAGGATTATTTGGCTCAAAAGGCTACGTCACCAGGCACTTTGGTTACTACCCCGAAGCGCCCGCGCGCCGCGGTCGACGCGGGAATCCCGCGACGCAGCAAGCCGATGCCCAATCGCGCCCCGCGCGCAAGCTTATCCGCGAAAGCGAATACGAAAACCTCTCGGTCTACTTCAATCTCGACAACGGCACCGGCAAAATCCGCGGCGTTTATATGCAGGGCAACGATGCCGTCCGCCCGATCTTCCGCAGTTGGCTCACGCCTTTTAAGGACCTGGGCGCTTCAACACTCACCCTCTCCAACACCGGCGGCACCGATCATCTTTCTTTCGATGCGATCGGCCTGCCGGGCTTCCAGTTCATTCAGGACCCCATCGAATATTTCAGCCGAACGCACCACTCCAATCAGGATTTGTTCGATCGCATTCAGGCCGACGATTTGAAGCAGGCTTCCACGATCATCGCGGCGTTTGTCTATCAGGCGGCGATGATGGATCAGCGCATGCCGCGAAAACCGCTCCAGTAAGTGCAAAAAAGCAAAAGGCATTTGAAATGACACGACGCGATCTTCTTCGCATGGCCGCTGCCGGTGGGGCACAGGCGGCAATTGGATTGGGCTCGAGTACCGCCCATGGCGCGCCCGTCGAAAATGCCCCGGGCGTCGATATTCCCACCTTCGAATGGGAAGAGGCGACCATCGATCAGCTTCAATCCGCGATGCAATCCGGCAAGGCGTCGGCTGTCTCCATCGCCCAGAAATATCTCGATCGCATCGTCGCCCTCGACAAAGCCGGGCCGGCCATCAATGCAGTCATCGAGCTGAATCCCGATGCGCTCACAATCGCGCGCGAGCTTGATGCCGAGCGGAAAAATAAGGGGCCGCGCGGGCCATTGCATGGCGTGGCGGTGATGGTGAAGGACAATCTCGACACGCACGATCGCATGATGACCACCGCCGGGTCGCTGGCGCTGCAGGGGTCGATCGCGCCGCGCGATTCGTTTGTGGTACGCAAGCTGCGCGAAGCCGGCGCGGTGTTGCTGGGCAAAACCAACTTGAGCGAATGGGCCAACTTCCGCGGCCATGCCTCCACCAGCGGCTGGAGCGGGCGTGGCGGACTCACTAAAAATCCCTACGCCCTCGATCGAAATCCCTCCGGCTCCAGCTCCGGCTCGGCAGTGGCCGTGTCTTCCAATCTCTGCGCCGTCGCGATCGGAACTGAAACCGACGGCTCGATCGTTTCCCCCTCCACCGCCTGCGGAATTGTCGGCATCAAGCCGACGGTGGGGCTGGTGAGCCGATCGGGCATCATTCCCATTTCCAAAAGTCAAGACACCGCCGGACCGATGGCGCGCAGCGTAAAAGACGCCGCGATCTTGCTCGGCGCAATCGCCGGCAACGATCCGGATGATCCGCCCGCGCTTCCCGCGCGCGAGCCGATTCCTGCCGATTACACGAAATTCCTCGATAAAAATGGCCTTCGCGGCGCGCGGATCGGCATTGCCCGGCAATTCTTCAACACCCGGCCCAAGCCGCGCGAAGTGCTGAAGGCCGCGATCGACAAGCTCCGCGAGGCTGGCGCGAAATTGGTCGATCCGGTGGAAATTCCATCGATCAATCTGCTGGACGGCGCCGAGCAACTGGTACTGATGTACGAATTCAAGGACGGCCTGAATCACTACCTCGATTCATTGGGTGCCCATGCTCCGATTCGTACCTTGGCCGACCTGATCGAATTCAACGATCGCCATGCCGACACGGAGCTGCGCTACTTCGGCCAGGAGACGCTGATCCAATCGCAGAAAAAAGGCTCGCTGACGGAGCAGGCGTATCTCGATGCGCTCAAGCGCTGCCGGGATCTGGCGCGAACGCAAGGCATCGATGCCGTGATGGACGCCCATCATCTCGATGCCATCGTCGCGCCGACAGGCGGCCCCGCGGGCGCGACCGATCTCATCTACGGCGATCGCGACATCGGCGGCAGCTCGACCCTCGCCGCCGTCGCGGGCTATCCCAGCATCACCGTCCCCGCCGGCAACGTCATGGGCCTGCCGCTCGGCCTCTCCTTCTTCGGTCGCGCCTACAGCGAGCCGACGCTGCTGAAGCTCGCCTACGCCTTCGAGCAAGCCACCAAAGCGCGCGTCGCGCCTCGATTCCTCGCGTCGATCGGATGACAAAAAGCGTTGTATGGCGACGGTATATTCATCCGTCCCATTTCGTCCTCCTTCGGATTCCTGTCTCGCTCATTCCCTGCGCGTCAAGATCCGGGGCGGCGCGATTACGCTATGCCCCGGCGTGGTCAGGAAGGGCTCTGACGTTCAATCTACCGAATGCGATTGGCGCAGCGCGAATCCAAGAATCCTCACCCGACCGATACCGCAGTCCGCAAGACGAGCGATGATTGGAACGCGCCCTTCTTGTCCACGCCGGGGCATAGCGTAATCGCGCCGCCCCGGATCTTCCGGTCTTACGCAATCAACGGCGTCACCAATTTTCCATGCACATCCGTCAGGCGGAAATCGCGACCCTGGTAGCGATAGGTGAGGCGTTCGTGGTCGAAGCCTAAGAGGTGCAGAATGGTGGCTTGAAGGTCGTACACATGCACCGGATTCTCGGCCACATGAAAACCGAGTTCGTCGGTGGCGCCGTACGTCAAACCCGGCTTCACGCCGCCGCCGGCCATCCAGACGGTGAAGGCGGTGGGGTGGTGGTCGCGGCCGAGTTTGCGATTGAGAACGGGATTGTTTTCCACCATGGGCGTGCGGCCAAATTCGCCGCCCCAGATCACCAGCGTATCGTCGAGCAGGCCGCGCTGCTTCAGGTCTTTCACCAACGCTGCCGAGGCCTGATCGGTTTCGCGGCAGTGTGCTTTGTGATTGCCCACGACATCGGAATGGGCGTCCCAGCCTTCGTGGTAGATGTTCACGAACCGCACGCCGCGCTCGACCATCCGGCGGGCCAGCAGACAGGCGCGGGCAAACGATGGCTTGGCCGGATCGCAGCCGTACATCTCCAGCGTCGCTTTCGATTCGCTCTTAAGGTCCATCAGTTCCGGCGCGGAAGTCTGCAGACGGAACGCCATCTCATACTGGCTCATGCGGGTGGCGATTTCCGGATCGCCCACGACATCCAGCCGGCGACGATTCATGCGCCCCAGCAGACCGAAGGTGTCGCGCTGGATGGACGGATCGATGCCATCGGGACTGGAGACGTCGAGAATCGCATCGCCCTGATTGCGGAACCGCACGCCGGCATAGACGGTCGGCAGAAATCCGCTGGACCAGTTGGCGACGCCGCCGGAGATTCCCGCGCCGGTGGACATCACGACGAAGGCCGGCAGGTCCTGCGTCTCAGCGCCGAGGCCATACGTCACCCAAGAGCCCATGCTGGGCCGGCCCGGCTGCTGGAAGCCGGTGTTGAAGAAGATCTGGCCCGGCGCGTGGTTGAATTGATCGGTGTGGACGCTTTTCACGAAGCAGACGTCATCGACAATTTTTGCCAGATGCGGAAGCACTTCCGAAAGCTCCGCGCCGCACTGGCCATGGCGGGCGAATTTGAATTGAGGCCCAAGCACCGCCGCATCCGGCCGGATGAAGGCGTAGCGCTGGCCGCCGATGACCGAAGGCGGCAGCGGTTTGCCCGCAAGCTCCGCGAGCTTCGGCTTGTAATCGAACAAATCGAGCTGGCTTGGCGCGCCAGCCATGAATAGATGAATCACGCGTTTTGCGGTCGCGCGAAAGTGCGGAGGGCGCGGAGCCAGCGGATTGGCCGGCGCAACGGCTGCCTTGGATTGCTCGGCGGTGAGCAATTCCCCGAGGGCAATCGCCCCCAATCCCACCCCGCACTGCTTAAAGAACCAGCGACGCGTGACCTGCCTGCTATACGACTCAATCCATTGCTGCTGGTTCATCACAACACTCCGATCGGGAAGAAAGAATCACCACGGAGCCACGGAGGCGCGGTTTTGCTGATCTGTGGGCCGACGCGAGGGACGAAGATGAATTAGCCACAGATGAACACAGATACACACAGATGAAAACAGTTCAGGCAAAATCGGAAAGCCCCAGCAGCTCCCGAATTCGCAACAACCGCATTTCGCCATGAATTAATCTGTGTTCATCTGTGTGTATCCGTAGCTAATTTTTCTTGATCAAAATTGCTTCCTCTCGCATCGGCCCACCCCTTCAGCAAAACTTGACCTCCGTGTCTCCGTGCCTCCGTGGTGAAGTCTCCTCAGTCTCTCGTCACCCATTCATCCAGATTCATTACCGCGCGGGCGACGGCGGTCCAGGTGGCGCGCTCGGCGGCATCTTCGCTGTCCGCACCGCAGAGCTTCTTCGCTGCTTTGGGATCTTCCTGAAATCGCCAGCGCTCCTGCGCAGCGAAGCTGGTGAGCATGCCCAGCTCGTCCGTGTCTGGCGGGCGAATCAGGAATCGACGGAACAGTTCGGTCGCACGCGCTTCATCGGGTTCCTCTTTCTGGGCCAGTTCCTTCCCCATCGCCCGCGCGGGCTCGATAAACACCTGATCATTCATCAGCGCCAGGGCCTGCAGGGGATTGTTGGACATGTCCCGCTGCGCGACGCAGCTTTCGCCGCTGGGCGCGTCGAAGGTGTTGTACAGCGCGAACGGCGCGGTGCGCTTGGAAAAGGTGTAGAGGCTCCGTCGATAGCGATCGGAGCCCTTACTGTCGACCCATTTGAGCGCGCCGTATGCGCCTTCGGTGGTCACCGACGCCGGCTGTGGCGGAAAGACGCTGGGGCCACCAATCTTGTCTGCTAGGAGTCCCGCACAGGCCAGCGCGCTATCGCGGACCAGTTCCGCGTCCATGCGGAAGCGCGGGGCGCGCGACATGAGAACGTCGTTGGGATCCTTGGCCATATCCTCCGGCGAGATATTTGAACTTTGCCGATAGGTGGCGCTGGTGACGATGAGCCGGTCCAGCTTCTTGAAGGACCAGCCATCGTTCATGAACTGCACCGCCAGCCAATCGAGCAGCTCTTGATTCGATGGAGGGTCACCCTGATACCCAAAATCCTCCTGGGTGCGGACGATGCCGCGCCCGAAGAAGGCGGCCCATTGCCGGTTGACCTGAACGCGCGCGGTGAGCGGGTTGTCCTTCGACACGAGCCAGCGGGCAAAGGTCAAGCGATTGGCCGGCGCACCGGCCGGAAGCGGCGGCAGAAATGCGGGCACGCCCGGCGTTACGAGATCGGTCGTCGAAAGATATTCGCCGCGATGATGAACGTACGTCTGGCGCTCGTGACCGGCAGGCCGTTCGCGAAGCACCAGCGTGGTCAGTTCCGCTGGCATCGTCGCGCGGATGCGGTCGATCGCGGCTCGTGCCGATGCGAGCTCAGGAGCGGTCTGGAGGAAACAATTGAAGAGCTGGCCGCGTTGCTCCGCGTTTCGCGTGGCGGGCGCTTCAGTCAGAATCGACTCAATCTCGGGAGCAACTGCCTGCGGCTCCAGCGCGTGCGGATCGGTGGTCACGGAGATGCGGAAATGGCCAAGCGGAGCCGCGGCATAGCGCTCGAAGAGCATGTGCATGCTCAGCTCGTGCATCGGGTTGAGCGGAGCATCGAAGGAAAAGACGGCGGTGTGCGCCTTCCCGGTGCCACCGGTGATGCGCCAGCCGGTCAATGGATTCCCATCGATCGCATCTTTCGCGGGGGAGCCAAAGGTCTGGGCGGCCTTGGCCAGCTTGCAGTCATGCCCATCGCATTTGAGAGAAAGCTCGCTGAGGAAAAAGTCCCCGTGCTGAAGCTCGTAAAACGCCATCCCGGGTCCGTGGCCGGGCAGCGAATCATCGGGCAGCGCTTCGATGCGGATCGCCGTGATGCCCGCAGGTACGTCCGCGAAGGACAAATCGTACGTTGTGCTTTTGGCGATGTCGCCGCCGGCGAGGATGGAATTGTCATCCTGCAGCGTCAGATAAGGCTTGCTGCTCTTCATCGCGTGGGGCTTCAAAACAGTCCAGTGGACGGCGCGGGAGGAGACTTGGTTTTCCCAGGTATCAAAAGCTTGTGAGAGGGCCGCGGCGCCGCCCGGGAATTGGTTCGGTAATTCCGCGGTTAATTCATCGATCTGCTTTTGTACTTCCCGGCGGCGGGCGTCGATCTGCTTATCGGGAATCTCAAGCTCCGGCTCATCCGCATCGTTCAGGAACGCCAGCAGGCTGTAATACTCCTTCTGCGTGATCGGATCGTACTTGTGCGTGTGGCATTGCGCGCAGCGGACGGTCAGGCCAAGCCAGGCGGTGCCGGTGGTGTTGATGCGATCGATCGAGGAGTAAAAGCGATATTCCTGCGGATCGATTCCTCCCTCTTCGTTGAGCATCGTGTTGCGATGAAAGCCGGTGGCGATCTTCTGGCTGAGCGTCGCATTCGGCAGCATGTCGCCGGCAATCTGCTCGACCGTGAATTCATCGAAAGGCATATCATCGTTGAATGCCTTGATGACCCAGTCGCGATAGGGCCAGATCGTGCGCGGCCGGTCCTTTTCGAAGCCGTTGGTGTCTGCGTATCGCGCCAGATCGAGCCAGCGGCGCGCCCAGCGCTCGCCGTAGTGGGGGCTGGCCAGCAATCGATCGACCACTTTGTCGTAAGCATCGGCCGACGAATCATTGACGAATTGATCCGCCTCCTGCGGCGTCGGCGGAATGCCGATCAGGTCCAGATACAACCGGCGGATCAGCGTGTAACGGTCAGCCTCCGGCGAAGGATGCAATCCCGCCGACTCCAGGTCGGCAAGCACGAAATAATCCATCGGATTTCGCGGCCAATTCGCCCGCTTGACCTTCGGCAACGGAGCCTGCCGGGGCGCGATAAACGCCCAATGCTGGGCATAAGGCGCACCCTGGGCGATCCAGTCTCGCAGCAACTGCTTCTGCTC
>JANWHF010000230.1 GCA_025450555.1 Tepidisphaeraceae bacterium
AACTGGCACAGTCGTCGTTGAGGCAGTTGTTGTGGATGTTGATGAAGCAGTGTTGGATGCAACGACATTGGGCGTGGCGCTGGACTTGTGATGTTTGCTCGATTTGGCGGCTTTAGTATGCGTGACTTTCGCCGGCTTCACCGTGGCGGCATGTACTTTGGTCGCATGCTTAAGAGCGGTATGAAGCGCGTGACTTCCCGTCGCCGACAACAGCGTGCGATCTTCGAGCGTCTCGATCATTTGATCGCAAGGTTTTCGTTGGAGCGAGGCAGAAGAACTTCCAAAGCTACGCCAGAATTTCCAATTGAGCACGGCAAACCTCCGTCGAAAAGGATTACATCATCCCCATCAACAGTCGCGAGGCTTGTCACATTTCTTCCCGAGTTGCGGAATAATCTTTTTGAAATCTCTATTCTTTCCCAAGTGCCGGAGGAGAAAGCTTTTGCTCTCGAGGGTGATATTTTTGATGAATGGCCTTCAGGCGATCCTGATCGACGTGCGTGTAGATTTGAGTCGTGGCGATATCGCTGTGTCCCAGTAATTCCTGCACGACACGGAGATCCGCCCCGCCGCCAATGAGATGCGTGGCAAAGCAGTGCCGGAGGGTATGAGGGCTGATGGATTTCAGCAGCCCGCTCTTTCGGCCATATTTTTCCACCAGCATCCATAAGCCCACTCGCTCCAGCGACTGACCGGTGCGGGAAAGAAAGAATCGCTCGCCGCGGCGTTTGTCAAGTTTCGGCCGGCATTCAAGCAGATATCGCTGCGCCGCCTCCACACCCGCCTGCCCGATCGGCACCATGCGTTCTTTGCTTCCCTTTCCCAGGACGCGCACGCAGCCCACTTGAAGATTCACATCGCGCAGGCCAAGCTCGCACAGTTCTGTCGCCCGAAGCCCGCAGGCATAGAGCAATTCCAAAATCGCAACATCCCTTGCGAACAGAATCGACTTGGGATTGGGGGCTGCAATGAGCTGGTTCACCTGCGTCCGGCTGAGGATTTTGGGAAGCGATTGCTCGGGCTTGGGCCGTTCGAGCTGCTGCAGGACGTAGGCACGATCATGTCCGAGCGTGGGGAGAAATCGGAGGAATACGCGAATCGCGGCCAATCTGCGCGCGACAGTTCGCGTGGATTGCCCGATGCGCGTTTGGTGCTGCAAATAAAGGCGAAAATCGTCCGCTTCCGCGTTGATCGGCGTGCGGCCGCGCTCTTTCAGATACCGCTCGAGGTCTTCCAGGTCGCGCCGGTAAGCCAGCAGCGAATTAGCCGCCAGCCCGCGCTCGGATGCCAGGTGGACCAGGAACGTCCGCAGTTCAGGCAGACTGCTTGTAGTGTGCGTGGGAGAGAGTGATCTGGACGAATGGGCTTGCAACATCATTGCCCTCGCGATGGTCGGCACACCACTGGGTCGAGCAGCCGGGACGATCAGTCCACTCCGAGCCAATGGCCATCGGCTGCCGACCGGCAGACGAACGAAGCATTCGGCGTTCGGAAAGCAGCTCTGCATAAACCGCGCACCGCGCATAGCTGCCGAAGCAATGATCGAATGCCCGGTCCAGCCGATCGAGGCTGAAATTGTTGGAGCAGCGATCATCCGCACGGTTCAGAAATGGACAATGGTGAGCCCGTTGCGACATAGCGTTGCCTGTCCTTCCGTGAGCGACAGGTTTTCTATCGGCAGGCCAATGTTCGACGCTACAGAGATTCAGCCAATGTCCGATAAAATTATGCGCAACGGGTCTGAAAGCGGCGTTTGTCCGCGACGTTCTGTCGGCGCGGCAATTTCAGCGCGTCACGCTGACCATGTTGAGCCGATGGAGATTTCCGCGCTCCACATAAGCATCGGCGACGAATTCGCCGCCGGGATGGCCATACGGAATGTAGGCGCGGACCCGGCCGGTGCGCTCGTCGTAGGTCCAGCCGCACGTCGGCGTCGGGTAGCCCGCCGGCGCAAGATCCGAGTAGCTCGTGATCGGATTCACTGGCGCGGCCTGCGCATAGGGGCCGTAGACCTGAATCGTTCCGCCGGCCAGCGAGCCATCGGAATTGGTTGGCTTGGTTAGCGCCGCCCAGTCCTGGAGCTGCGCGAGCGTCGGATATTTGTCGTGATGCTGCGTGCGATAAAGCAGCAATTCCGACCGTAGATTATGCAAGGTTGAAATCAGCACCGCCGCCCTGCTGGGAAGCGAAGGAGGACCCGCTGTTTTCACTGGCTTCGCTTCCTTTGGCGCATCCAGAATCTGCTGGATGCCGCGCTGTACTTCCTCGCGAACGATCGGCCTGAAGGCGGCCGGATCGAGGCTGAGCGAGGTAGTCGTGGCAACAGTTTTGGGGCCGAAGGTCAATGAAATCCATCGATCCCCGATGCTGATTCCCGATCCAAAGGCGACAATGACCGCCAGCGTGCCCGCGACCGGCCATATCCACTTGTATTGGTCTGACATTGGACGATCTCCAATGGAGAATATCCAATTCATTTTGAATGAATGCCAAGGCGAATGATTCACAACGCAATATGATGCAAAATGATCGAAATCAGACGGCATGAAACCTATATTTTTACAACCGGCATCATGGCCCACAGCGTCGGAACAAACGTCAGAGTTCCACAAATGAGATTTGCAATATTGATTGCGATCATTGCTGCGACGTTCAGTTGCGTGGATCGCGCGCAAGCGTCGACCGATCGCAAGCTCGATCCGCAAATCTCGAAGATGGCGCGCGAGTATTACAAGGAGAAGGACGACAAGGAGGCCTACCGCGCGGCGATAGCATTGTTGGAGAAGCCCGCCCCGCCGCTCACATTACATGGCTGGCGTGGCCAGCCGGTCGATCTATCGAAAGCCAAAGGCAAGATTGTTGTGATTGATTTCTGGGCCACGTGGTGCCAGCCATGCATTCGACAGATTCCGCAGGACAACCAGATCCTCAGCAAATATGCCAGCAAAGGCGTCCTGGTCATCGGCGCCTGCAGCCCGCGCGGCTCGCAGACCATGACCAAAGTGGCCGAGCAAAACAAAATGCTCTATGCGACCGCTAAGATGCTCACGCGCGACATTGCCCCCTGGACCATCGACTTCTGGCCCACGATTGCCATCATCGATCGCGATGGCCGGGTGCGCGCTTTAGGACTCCAGCCCGAACATATTGGGGATGTGCTGGATCAACTGCTGATCGAGCAGCCGCCGGAAAAGTAACCATAGGTTGCATCTACTATGAATGCCCTGCAAACAGCAGCGGCGTGATTTCGCCAAGGTATTGCCGCCAGAGCGTGTAATTGTGCCGGCCATCGGTGACGCGGAAGGTGTGGCGGATCTGATGGGCCGTCAAAAGCGTGTCGAGGTTCTTCGAGCGGCCAAAGAGTGTGTCCTGCTGGCCGCAGCCAAACCAGAAAAGCGTCAGCCGCTCGTTGGTGGATTTTGGATTGTCCAGTAGAGAACGAAAACGCGATTCAAAATCGCCCGGCACAGCTGCGCTGAATCCGCCGACGTAGCTGAAGAGATCGAGATGGTTCAATCCGATGAGCATCGATTGCCCGCCGCCCATGGAGAGGCCAACAATTGCCCGGTTCTCGCGGCCCGGCGCGACTCGGTAGCGCGTTTCGACGGTCGGGATCAGGTCTTCAAGAATATATTTCTCGAACAGCGCGGTGTTCTTCGATTGAATCTCGCGCGGGGCGTCAAACGGCACCGCATGGCCCCATGGCATCACGACGATCATGGGCCGAGCGCGCTTCTGGGCAATGAGATTATCGAGAATGAAGTTGGCGTGGCCGACGTCGGTCCAGCCGGCGGCGGTGTCGTTGGAACCGTGCAGAAGATAAAGCACAGGAAACCGCACGCCGGGCTGCTCGTGATAGCCGGGGGGAACATACACGCGAAATTCCCGTGTCTGGCCATCAATTACTTTCGATTTTTCCCAATTCAATTCCACCAGGCCATGCGGCACTTCCAGCGGCTGCCAAAGTTCCGTCCCGTCGCCCGGCACATCGACGATGCTGGCGGATGTTCGTGCGCGTAGCTTGATGTGCGGGTTGATTGGGTCGGCGATGGGCAGCCCATCCAGATAGAAATTGTAAATCGCGTCGCCCGGCGCGAGCGGGCCGAGTGTGATGCTCCAGACGCCCTTTTCATCGCGCGTCAGCGGTTCTTTGCTGCCGATCGGCATCCAGTCGCCGAAGATGGAAGCCTCTTTGGCCTGCGGTGCGCGCAGCCGGAAAGTCACGCGATGATCCGGGAGCACTTCCGGCGATTTGAGAGGATCCAATCGCGGGGCTTGCGCCCAAGCGGCGCGATTCATGAAGCAAAGGAGGAACAGAAAGGTGATCGCAACTGCTGATTTGAGGTATTGCATGGCCGCCTCGCGCAGGAGATCGGGAAAGATCCTTGCCGAGCAAGAGATGCCATCGGTTTACCAGAAGCGCGGGCACAAAAACAGCACGATGGTCGACAAACGAATGCCGGCCATCGTGCAACGAAATGTGGTGTGTCTTCAAAATGCGGCTTACGAGATATCACCGGTCTGGTTGATCGTGTCGAAGATCGTGTTGGCCTGGTTGCACAGGGTCGTATTCCCGCCGTAGAGCGTCCCACCTTGCGAATGGGCGTCGGCGGCACAGAGGGCCTGGAGGACGGTGATCGTGCTGTTGTTGCTGCAGCCGAAGGCTGATCCGCAGGAGCTGACGTTGATTGTCGCGCAGGAGGTGCCGCAGCTTCCGACATTGAAGCCATAGGGGGCGGCAACGTTGCCGCACAGCGATGTATTGGTCACATAGACCGCCAGCGCGCACCCCAGAATCTGGGCATTGAGCTTCTGGCCGGTGTAGTTGAAATAGTTGCTGAAGCAGCTTGCAATGTAACTGTTAGTTTTGCCCTTAAAGCCGGAATAAATGTTCGGACAGGTGGCCGCAAGCCAGTTGCCAAGCTGCGTGGAATTGGGGCCACCATTCAGGCAATTAATCAGCGCCTGACCATTCTTGTTGTTCCAGAAACCAATCGTGGCGCAGCAACCCTTCGAAAGGCAGCGGGTGGGCTGCACCTGTTCGCCAAAGTCATAGCCGCTGCCGCATCCGTCGCAGCCTGGCAACTGAACGTTCGAGAAGACGTCCTGAACGCTGACATTTCCGCCGAGCGAACCGAGAACATCTTTGCCTTCAACGACGTTGGCCGGCTGGGTTTCGGTGATGGTGTAGGTGCCGGGCCGCAGGCTGGCAAAGGAATAGTTGCCGTTGGAGTTGGTTGTGGTTGTGGTGGTGACGGAATTGCCCAGATCATCAGTGCCGATCAGGGTGATCTTCACATTGGCGATTCCACTTTCGGCGGTGTTGATCTTCCCGTCGTTGTTGCAATCCAGCCAGACGGTGCCGGAGATGGAGCCCAGTGAAATCTCGGCAAAGTCGTAACCGGTGGCATTCTGGCCGGTGAGCGTGATGCCGGAGACGGTGTCGGGGCCTGCGGCAGAGGCCTGCGAACGAGTGCCGCCTGCGGTTCCGATGGCAGCGTAATTCTTGCCATCAACATGCCCCGCCGGCTCGGCTTCCACAATCTTGTAGGTGCCGGCCGAAAGATTGCTGAATTTGTAGGTACCGTCGGCGCCGGTCGTGGTGAACAGGCTGACGCTCTGACCCGAGAGAGTCGTGCCGGTGAGGAGCATGCTCGCGCCCGCGAGAGCATCATCGCCCGCCGTGTAGGTTCCGCTCAAATCGGTATCGCAGAACACGCGCCCGCTGATCGATGAAGGTGGGAGCATTTCGCTGAAGTTGTAATTGATGCCGGTGTTTTCGCATCCGGGGAGCGTGATGGTCACATGATCCGGTGAGCTGCTAATCCCGCCGAGCGAGCCGATGAAGGTCTGTCCCTGTTGATAGTTGGCCGGCTGGGTTTCGATAACGGTGTAAATGCCGGGGCGAAGATTGCTGAAACTGTAATTGCCCTGGGCGTCGGTCATGGCGTTGGCCGAGATGTTCTGGCCAAGGTCGTTGGTGCCGGTCAGGGAAAGCGCCACATTGGCGATCGGGGCTTCACCCTGCTCGATCTGGCCATTGTTATTCGCATCGGCCCAGACGGTGCCGGCGATCGAGCCGATTGAGACTTCGGCAAAGTCATAGCCGGTAGCGTGACTGTCGGCAGTCAACGTAATGTTTGAAATGGTATCGATCGAGCCGGCCTGGCTGCGAACTCCGCCGGCAGTTCCGATGATGGCGTAGTTTTTCGCGTCGGTGTGGCCAGCGGGATCGCTTTCACTGAGGGTGTAATTGCCGGCAACGACATGGCCGAAGCCGTAGGTTCCATCATCAGCTGATACGGTTGTCAAGTTGATATTCTGGCCACCAAGGGTGGTGCCGACGAGCATGAGCGTGACTCGGGCCAGGGCATCGTCGCCGGCGCTGTCGGAGCCGCTACGATCTGACTCGCAGAAGACTCGGCCGCACAGCGCGGCTGGATCGGCCTGCTCGCCGACGTTGTCTCCGGCTCCGGCGCCTTCGCAGCCGGGCAG
>JANWHF010000231.1 GCA_025450555.1 Tepidisphaeraceae bacterium
GGATGAGGCGGACGAACGCAATTGCAAAAGCGAAGGCCAAGGCGATGCCGCAAATCGTCAGCACATGCATTGCCCATTTGGAATTGGCAGCCATGCCATGCGTGCTGTCATGCACGCGCAGCATGCTCACAAGGTTCATATGGATGATGTGCTGGGCCGCCTGGTGAATCGCTACGCTCGCGTCCAGTTCCTGCTGGCCGTAAATTTCGCGCCGTCGAGATGCGGGAAGACTCGCATCAAGAAGCTGGGCACAAATCGATTTGTAGGTATCCCAATCGTGCTGGAGCTGGTCCGTCGCTTCCTTCTCTCCGGCAAGCGTCGCTGTGATTTTTTGCGTGCGAAGACGTTCGTCGAAGGTGCGTTGCGCATTGCTGATCAATTCTCGATCGGGATCGGTGCCGCGCCAGCACCAGTTGTCGAACTGGCTGTCGATCGAATCAACGGATTCAATCATTTTCTGGCAGACGTTGACGCTCGTGTAATCTTCTTTGAACGAGCGCTGCATAGCGCGGCTGTAGCGGCTGAGGACCGTCTCGCCCAACAGGCTCACGGCCAACAGAATCAGCAGCAATCCGCCGAAACCGAGCAGGATTTTGGTTCTCAGCCCAAACATGCGGCTGAGTTCATTCAGCGAGAAATGTGCCACGTGCGAGCCCTGATAAAGCCGCGCCAGGCTGCCTCATGAAACCCAGCGCTTGGAACAGCTTTCATTTTGAAAAGTTGCGAAGGGAAATCAATCGCGGACGGGATTAAAGGTGATTCTTTACGCCTTTGCGATTTACGCCGCCAGGCCCCTTTTCAGAATTGAAATTTGAGATTTCAGATCTGAGATTCAGATTTCAAATTTGAGATTTGAGATTCAAAACAGCTCAAATCCCATATTTCTTGCGCCGGCGCCAGAGCGTAACTGTATCCATCCCCAGCACCTGCGCCGCCTTTTCGATGGATGGCGTCGTTGCCAGCACAGCGCGAATGTGCAACTCTTCGAGCTTTTCCAACGGAATCGGATCCCCGATGGCTGGCACTGCATGACCCATCGGAACAGAACCTCCGCCCAGCATGAGATGTTCGGCAGCCACTTCGTCGGCAGGGCAGAGAATCGCCGCTCGCTCCATCACATTGCGCAGTTCGCGCACGTTGCCGGGCCAATGATAAGCCTTGAGCGATCCTTTGGCCGCCCCCGAAAGCGTGATTGTGGTTTTGCGGTGCTGGCGGGAAAGATAGACCAGCATCCGCTCGGCCATTCCGACAATGTCCTCCGACCGCTGCCGCAGCGGCGGAATCTCGATCTGGATCACGTTGATTCGATAGAGCAAATCTTCGCGAAATCTTCCTTCGCTCACGGCTTTTTCAAGATCGACATTGGTCGCGGTGATGACGCGCACATCGGCAACGCGCGTAGTCGGATCGCCGACGCGCTCGTAACAGTGATCCTGCAGAAAACGAAGAATCTTGGGCTGAAGCCGAAGCGGCAAGTCGCCGATTTCATCGAGAAAAAGCGTGCCGCCCTCGCTGCTGGCGATGCGGCCGGGATTGTCGCGAACCGCGCCGGTAAAGGCGCCTTTGATGTGGCCAAACAGCTCGCTCTCCAGCAACTCCGCGGGCAATGCTGGACAGGCAACCGTTGCGAAAGGCTTGGCGGATCGGGCGCTCCAGGAATGAATGGCTCGCGCTAAAACGCCTTTGCCCGTGCCATTTTCTCCGCGAATCAGCACCGCCACATCACGATCGGCAATCTGCCGCGCCAAGCTGATCGCGCGCTGCGTCGCGGGATTAGACGTAGCCAGATCGACTGGAGGGCCAGCGGTGCCGGCCGCATCCTGCAATCCAGCCAACTGCTGCTCAAGCGCCCGCACCTCGGCCACTTTCCGAACGGCAACCGAAACTTGCGCCGGCGTGAATGGCTTGGAAAGATAATCGGCGGCGCCGAGCTTCATGGACTCAACCGCGGTGTCCACTGAGGCGTAGGCCGTCACCACCACGATCTTGAGCCAGGGACTGGCCGACAGGAGCACCGGGATCAGTTGCAGCGCGGTTTGCTCACCGAGAATCAGATCGACAAACGCCAGATCGAACGATCGGCGATTCACCGCCTGCACCGCATCCGCAAAGGTTCCCACCGCCATCACGCGATGCCCTTCGGCCTCGAGACATGCGGCCAGCACTTTGCGGATATTCAGCTCGTCGTCCACCACAAGGACGTTCAAGGAAGAGCCGCCAGCGGATTCACTCATATGCGCGCATCTTATGCGAGATGAAAGCCGTTCGACAGACGGCGATGAGTGCGCGAAGTGATGTCTGGAACAAATACATTGAAGCAAGGCTTGAAGGTGAGCCGGCTAAGGAATTTTTTCGACCGCGCGCACCCCTCTCTCGCCATTTTTCACTGTGAAATGGAATCGCTTCGTCCTGTTTCAAAATGAAAGCCGGATTCCCGCGCTGACTCGATGTTAAATGCCAAGAACGCTAACCATTGCGGACTTTTCGGCGCTTCTGCTTTCGGCACAGGATTCGCAAATGGGGCAACTTGAATCGGGCACCTCGGGTGACACCAGGGTGAAATGAACGATACAAGGCAGCCGTGAGAAGCGCAAAAACGCTTTTTGCAAGGCTGCTTGACAACAGTAACGGCCGGGACCGCAAAGCGAGCCCGAACCGGCCGTTGCCGGCGTCGCAAGACGCCTCTTCGAGCTGGTTCGCCGCGCGGTGCGGCGAGCCAACCCACGGAGAACCCCGCCGCCGGACGCGACGGGGTTTTCTTTTTTTATTGATGTAGCGCAGCCGCCCTCGGCTGTGACCTGTGCTTTCTGCCCGGGAACACAGCCGAGGGCCGCTGTGCTGCATCAAAACAAAAACGCTTGATCACTGTACGTCGTCGTTTACCATTCCCGTTTTGGACCCGGGCGTCCTACTGCGGGAAACATGCACGTTCTCTACGTCCATCCCAATTTCCCCGCCCAATTCGGCCACATCGCCAACGCGATGGCCGCGCTTCCGGGCTGGTCCGCGACATTTGTCAACCAAGTTGCTTCCGGCACTAAGGGCCGCGTGCAGTGCGTCCAGTACAAGACAGCCGGCGGCGCGACGTCGCAGAACCATTTCTGCACCCGCACCTTCGAGAACGCCGTCTGGCAGTGCGATGCGGTTTATCAAGCGCTCAAAGCCCGGCCGGAGATTCGGCCTGATCTGATCGTGGGCCACGCGGGATTCGGCACCACGCTCTTCCTGCCCGAGCTGTATCCCAACGTGCCGATCATCAATTTCGGTGAGTATTACTACCGGCCCAATGATCCTGACAGCGATATGACCTTTCGCAAGGACCTGCCCTGGCCGCTCAATGACGCCCAACTTCAGCGAGCGCGCTGCCGAAATGCGATGATCCTGCTTGATCTACAAAACTGCGTCGCAGCGTATACACCCACGCAATTTCAGCTTTCGCGCTTTCCGCCGGAATACCAGCCGAAGTTGCAGGTGATCTTCGATGGCATCGATCGTAGCGTTTATCACGGATACAACCAGACCCTTCGCCCGCCGGTTTCCAAGCGGACGACGCGCACGATTTGCGGCGTCGAAGTGCCGGCAACGACGCGCATCGTCACCTATGTCAGCCGGGGCTTTGAAAGCATCCGTGGCTTCGACATCTTTTTGCGGGCCACCAAGCTCATTTCAAAGCAGTTTCCCGATGTGATCTTCATCGTCGTCGGCACCGACCGCATCTGCTATGGCGGCGACGACACTTACACCGAAGGCAAGACTTTCAAGCATTGGGCCTTGGAGCGCGAGCAGCCGGACCTTTCAAAAATTGTGTTTGCGGGGAAGATTCCCCCCACCGAATTGGCCCGGCTTCTAGCTTCGACAGATCTTCACATCTATCTGACTTCGCCGTTTGTATTGTCCTGGAGCATGATGGATGCGATGAGCTGCGGGGCAGTGGTGCTTGGCTCGGACACACCGCCGGTGAAGGAAATGATTGAAGATGGCAAGAATGGCCTGCTGGCGGATTTCTTTGACGCCGAAGGGATTGCGCGGCGGGCGGTTGAAGTGTTGAAAGCCCCGGATGCGTTTCGCGCACTGGGCAGCGCTGCCGAGCACGTGATCGCAGAACGATATAGCATGGAAACGGTGCTGCCGAAGATGAGAGCGCTTTATGAGCGCGCCCCTGGGACGGTTCAAACCAAAACACCCACGCAAAGCTTTCGAAGCGTATTTGCGGGTTGAATCCTATATGAGCGCGCTGGCGGAGTCGTCAGACCCAATGGGGTGCCTTTCATGCAGACGGCGACCCCCCCTTGCCGCCGCGCAGCAAGAACGACACGTCATCAAGTCCGACGGCGTCCGCCAGCGCGGTTCGATCCAGGTCGTTTCAAAGAGCAAACATTATTGCGGGATTGATCGTCAAAAGATCGCGCGAGCCAATGACGATCCTGCATTTGGGCCTGACGAGGCTCAGTAGAATCGGGCCTCGTGTATTGATTTTCCGTAATTTAGCCACCTAATCGCCCCCGACAATCGGGGTACACCCTTATTTTTTAACATTTTGCAATTTTCACAGCCCCACCTAACGCGCCATGAATAACCAGCTGGGTTTATAACGCCAACAACTCCGGTCAGACGCTACAATTAAGCGATGGATTTCCTGAAGAGCGTTGGCGGCAAGATTACGTCGGGCCTGGTTGGCCTGGCGGTCATCGCCGCTGGCATTTCATGGTGGCAGATGGACGTGGAGACACGCCATATGCTCGTCAGTGGAACCGGGCGAATCCTCAGTTGGTTCCTGGTGGTGGTTGCCGTGCCGTGGATCGGTTTCTGGATCATTGGCTGGGTCGGGAAGTTCGGACGTAACAGTGCCGGCGCGATCCTCATTTTTGCCATGACCGCGCTTGAAGCGGCCTTGCTGGGATGGCTGTTTGAATGGTCGATCCATGGCGCGACGGCAATCACCTTCTTTTCTGCTGCCACACTGCTGGCTGGTGTGTACAATCTGCTAGCCTGCGACTGGATCGCGGAAAAGCTGGAATGACGGTTGTAGAATCCGCGAAGGAGTTGTTTCGATGGCCACCTCTAACCAACGTGTTGGCGAATACGTCCTTCAGGAGCGCATCAGCGGCGGAACCTTCGGCGAAGTCTGGAAGGCTCAGCATCACGTCTGGACCGACCAGATCGTCGCGGTGAAGATTCCCACTGACCCCCGCTTCCTGCGCAATCTTCAGCATGAAGGCGCAGCCATCCACGGCCTTCAGCATCCCAACATCGTGCGCGCCATCGGTTTCGATCCCTATGCGGAGGTTCCTTATCTGGCGATGGAGTTCGTACCAGGCACAAGCCTGCGCCCGCTCATTCAAAATCGCGCGTTGACGATTCCCGATGCGGTCGCGGTCATGCGGCAGGTTCTGGCCGGCTTAAACCATGCTCATCACGCCAACGTGGTTCATCGCGACGTGAAGCCGGAAAATATTCTGATTCACGAGCGTGCTTTCCGTGACGGCTTTGCCGCTGAGGGCGTCGTCAAGGTCACCGATTTTGGCCTGGGCAAAGCCAGCACGACAACGGCCGGCTCTATCGCCCTTTCGCAATCGATGGATTCGCCCGGTGCGCGCGAAATTGCCGGAACACTCGATTACATGGCTCCGGAGCAGCGCAGCGGCGCAAACGTCGATCCCCGCGCCGATCTGTATGCCTGTGGCGTTGTGCTCTACGAAATGCTCACCGGCGAGCGCCCGGCGGGAACCGATCTGCCCAGCGACTTGAACCCCGCAACGCCGCGCAGTCTCGACGAGGCGTTCAAGCGGTCCTATGCCCGGCTGGATAAGCGCTATGCATCCGCCGAGGAATTTATCAAGGCGTTGACGCCCGCCGGCCCACCGCCGCTGCCGGGTGCTAAGCCGACCGTTGGTCGCATCGGAAATAGCATTCGGCAATGCCCCCAGTGCCGACAATCGATCGATCCGGGCGACCAGTTCTGCATGCACTGCGGCATCCAGCTTGTCGAGCATATCCGCCGCTGCCCGCAATGCGGCGCCTATCCCGACGGCACCGATCAATATTGCATCTTCTGCGGCCAGGCGCTGGCGGAATTGAGCCGGGCGTGATGAAGGGGAATAGGCCATGGAGCAGGATAATTACTCCATCCTCTACTTCATCCTTCTGATGGTCTTCGTGTGCGCGGTTGTGACCGTATTCGTGCGTAGTGTGTTCCAGGGGCTTCGCGGTGATCCGGCGCGTCAGTTGTTACGCCAATACGGCGCGGTCCAGCGTTGTCCTCGCGCAGGATGTCATACGTCCAATGTCGCGGCCGCGCGATTCTGCCGGCGATGTGGAAGCGCGCTGCCTCCGAAGATGTTGAGCCGGGCGTGAATGCGAGCTGAAAATGCAATTTGCATTGCCATTCATCATCCTGATCCCACTGGTGCTTCTGGTTGCCATCGGCACAATTCTCATAATCACCGTTGTGGTGCTTCGCTCGATCTTTGGAGTTGTTTTCGGGGGCAACCGCCGTCGCGTGGTAGTTGCAACTCGAGTTTGCAATCGCAAAGGCTGCCGAGCGTCAAACGTCTCGACGGCACGCTATTGTCGGAGATGTGGACAGCAGCTCATGACCCTGAGTTCCTCGGTCGTGATGGCGGCATGATGAATTTGACCCGATTTTGTAGTGCGACGGCAAACGCAAAAGAGGTAAATTGGTTGCGTAGGATTTGTGATGAACCTGTCAAAGCTGCCAACTTCAGTTCCTGCCAGCTTTGAACGCGATCCGCTCGCGGGAGTGGTTCGCCGACGGCTCGAACGCCGCCTGCCGACCCTCGGCGCATGGGGGCCTGTCCGCACCGCCTTTCTCGGCACGCTCACCTTCGGTCTTCTTCCGCTGATCGTCTGGACCACCGGCTTCCGTCGCCATGTCGAGCAGGAAACAGAGGCCTTAGGCAGCCTTGCCGAGTGGGCTCGGGCGCGCGGGCGAAGGCCGGCCGCGGTCGGGCCGCTGATGGCCTCGGCCGAAGATCTGCGCTTTCGGCCGCTGGCATGGCTGGTCTGTCTGTTGATTCTGCTCTTCGTCATCGCCGCGTTTGCGATTCGATTCGCCCAATCGTCGCTGACGTGGGCGGCCTTGCTGGATTGCACCTACTTTTCAGACACCACCGCTTCGCCGTCTCACGACCTGCGGCTGATGTGGATGGCCGGGCTGACCTTCGCCTATGCCTTGCACTGGGTGCATGTTCGTGCACATGACGCCGACCTGCGCCGATTCATCAAGCGACTGAATCCACTCATCACGGCGGAAATTCTTCCACCGGTCGGCGTGCCTCGCCGAACTGGATTCTGCCTGCTTTGGATCGTCGGCGCGGTCATGATGGGCCTGTATGGCGTCTGGTGGGGCATCCCCATGATGCTCGCCGGCGCGGCTCAACGTCGCTACATGCGCTATACCGGCCCGACCGTTCGCCGCGAATTGATCAATCGCATGCGCGACCTCGCGGATATCAGCCGCGTCCCGCCGCAGAACATTGGCGCCTGCACCAACCCGCGGTGCCTGGCTGCCCGTCGCGCGAACGGCACCTTCTGTCATCGCTGCGGCACGCCGCATCCGGCTTTCGCATGAGAGAAGATTTCGTCATTCTGTCCGTCGTCGGCTGGGTATGGGCCGCGCTGGTCGGGCTGTTTCTATTGATTCGGCCGAGGCGCACAGCATCAATCCCGTCATCCGGGAATCCCGATTCAGCAGACGAGCCTCGTCCGTAAAACTTCCTATCTTCTATTTGTCGCAATGATCATTGCGAAACAGTGACGCGCACGAATCCTGGATGATCTAAAGGAGCCGCGCACGAAGTAAGCGGATTAGTAGCGCGACACTGCGGCAATCCGCTTACTTCGTGCGCGGCTCTTTCGGTCTGGTTCCATCGTCCCAGGACCGACGCCCTCCAAACTGCGTTCGCGGCTCCGTCGATATCCAAGAATCGTATTGCCGCATAAGATCGCCTGCATGACCGCCGATGAACTTCAGGCTTTGTGCGAGCGCGGGCAGCAGGAACTGATGCGCATGGAATATCTCGATGCGGAGGCGACGCTCGCGCAGGCGGAGAAACACGCATTCGAACAAGAAGACTGGGATACGCTCTCGCGGCTGTATCTCCCGCTTCAGGAAGCGCGACGCCAGAAGCGCCAGCGGTGTGCCGAGGGCATCGTCTGCCTGGATCTGATCGCGGAAGAGTCCGAGGCGCCGATCGAGCCTCGGCACGTGGTCGAGAATTTCCCGCATGGCCAGCTTTTGGTTGCCGGCTGGGGCACCACTGCGCCAGCCGCCGGGGTTCGCAAGCTGGCGGAGCGCCACAAGCTGTTCCTGGAAACATTTCTTGCCGCGGCTTTTCCGCTGCATAGCGGGCGCGTCGTCGCGATCATTCCGATGGCCGAATCGGCACTGCCGGATACGTCAGCGCGAACATCCGATGAACTCCTGGCGCTGCTGCCGCCACATAGTATTCTGTTGAATGAATCTGAACTTCCGACGGGACGCCAGCGCGGGACCGTACAGACGGCCGAGCGAATTTTTGCCCTCTGGGAGCGGCTGCACGCCCCGTTCCTTGCCGATGCGGATAGACAAACCGATCCCATTCTCAAAATCGAAGGCTACCGCCAAACGATCCGCGTCGATTACGCCTGCGAGCTGGCCCACCAGAAGCTCGCCGCCGTCGCGCGAACGCTGCATAGATGATGACAAATTCAAGAAACTCCCACCACGATCGGAAATACGAATCCATGGCGGGAGTGATGCGCGTTGCTATTAAAGAGCCGCACACGAAGAAGCGGATTGGCGCAGTCTCGCGCTAATCCGCTTACTTCGTGCGCGGCTCCTTTCGATATCTGCGAATTGACGCACAATCGCGCAAATCCGCTTACTTCGTGCGCGGCGCTTTGGATATAACTTCTATTCAAATGATTATCCAAAATCGATTGCCGCTTGGCTCCCACGGGGTATTCCCGGTAATCTCCCATTGCCTATGACTCAATTCTACGGCTACGGCTATCGCGGCGCTTCCCGAGGCGGCATCCATCTTCTCATCGCCCTGGCGATCGTCATCTTCGGCGTCATCAGTTATTTCGCGCACACGTCCTACAACCCCGTCACCGGCGAAAAGCAGCATGTCGCGATTACGCCCGAGCAGGAAATCCAACTTGGCCTGCAATCGGCTCCTCGGATGGCCAGCGACATGGGCGGCGAAGTGGATGCTTCCGATCCGCAGGCGATCGAGGTGAGCAAAGTTGGAAACCGCGTGGTCAGTAACAGCGATGCCGGTCAGACGCCTTATGAATACAAGTTTCATCTGCTGCGCGATCCGCAGACAGTCAATGCCTTTGCCCTGCCCGGGGGGCAGATCTTCATCACGCGCGGGCTATTGGATCGTCTCGGCAATGAAGCGCAACTTGCCGGCGTCCTGGGGCATGAGAGCGGACACGTCGCCGCGCGCCATGCCGCGCAGCAGCTTGCGCAGAGTCATTTGCTCAATGATCTGGTGCTCGCCACCGGCGTCGGCGCCAGCAATTCAAACCATCCCA
>JANWHF010000232.1 GCA_025450555.1 Tepidisphaeraceae bacterium
GCGCCGTCCATCGCGTCACGTCCGCGATGTGGTCCGCACCGCCGTCGGATAGATCGATCACATCCTGCGGCCGAACGTCTTCGATCGATGTATTGGCCGGCAGACGATTCTGCGCCAGCCCGGTCAGCCCATTTTTCAAATCGGAACGGATTTGCTCGTGCTGCTCGCGATCGAAGCCATGTTCTTCGAGCAGCGTCGAAAGACTTTGCTCGCCACCCGAATCGCTTTTGGATCGAGGCAGCAGACGATCGAAAAGAATTTCGACCATTCCGCGCAGCGTCGGATCGGTTCGCGAGGCGGCGCCGAATCGATCCAGCTCCGCCCGACGCAGCGGCGTGAGCTGGCGCGGATCGGTCCGCAGCCATTGCGGAGCCATGAAGGCGTAATAAGAAGCGGGAAGCAGGGCGGCCTGGTCTTGCAGAAGCTGAGCGTGGGTGCCGTGCGGATTAATCGCAAAATCGTACACCACCGGCTCCATCGCAAAAGGCAACGCATTTTGCAGATCGCGCTTGGTGGCGCTCATGGTCAGCTGGAGATAATCCTGCGCCTCGGCCTTGCGATGGGGCGCGAAGATAAAGCCCATGCCACCGCCGGACATTCCGCCGAGCATCCAGAATCCCCAGAAATCGTCGCCAAAGTGTTTCTTAACTTTTTCGATAATGGTTTCGGTGTAATGGTTGCTCGCCCAGGGGATGATGGTCTGAAGGGGCCCAAAGAAATTGCGCGTGGTTGCCTGGCCGATCTGGCGGACCTCTTCGTTTTTCAGCGCGGCCAATATTTGATCGACAATCGAAATCGCCTGGCGACGGCCTTCCCATTCTGCGTTGCTGCGAAGCAGGTATTTCTCGGTGACCATTTCCAGAATCGGGCCGACGTTCTGCGCCATTCCACCATGCGCGAGGACGAGGCTCTTTTGAAGTTGATCGCGAACGGCTTCGGATGCGTCGGAGTGATCGAGAATTTTATGCGTCGGTAAAAGTCGTCCGCGGCTGATGCCAAATTCTGGGTCGCCCTCCTGCGCGGCTGAGCCTTGAATCAGTTTCATCCCCGGCCACACGCCACCCGAATCCTGCCAGCCACCACCGGAACCGCCGATCCATTCGCCAAGGATTGCCCGTGCGGCAACCAGTCGCCGCTCGGGCTCACTCAAGATGCCCGTGAGCGATTTTGCTTGTCCCGTGGCCCGCATGCAGACCGAAATCAGTGAACCCAATAAGTTCGTCGAAACCGCGAGGCGCGAGCCTTTGGGGATATTGTTGACGCTGCTGACGATTTCCAGGCCAAGCCCCGGCCCCACCACGCGCGATAGCAGCTCGGCGAGCGTCCGCCCGGAGCCTTCCAGTCCAGGCGGCACGATCCCGGAGGCAATCACCGCAGCCTTGAGCAGCCCCAGATAATCACGGGCAAAATCGAAGACTTCCGGCAGATTTGTGATGTCGGCGCGCGCCGCCAGGTCGACGCTCACGAGCCTCAAGACCGGCTCATCGATGACGCGCAGATAAGCCTCGACCGGTGGCTTGGGCGCTGCGTCTCGCCCGCGCACAGCGAGATCGATCGAGACGTTCAAGACTCGAGCGCCTTCGGGAAAATCCATCCCCAGGAAGAAAATGTCACTCCAGGCCGAGTGGGACAGATCCATCCGGACCGGGGTCTTCTCGGCCAGGATGGGAAAGGAACCATCATCTTTCGATCTCGTCAGAAGCTCGCGCCGGATCTGCAGCGGCTGATCCGCCGGGTGACCGATGCGGAACATCCACTGGTTTCCCCGCACCGATCGCACGCTTCGCCGCACCTGATTGGCAAGCGTCTGGAATGCCAGATCGTGATAGGCAACCGCAAGCGCGCTGGAAATGGGATCGCTTGGGTCATGGGCTTTCTGCGAAGCAAGAAAATCCCCGATGGCTTCCTCGAATCGGCGGTTCAGCAAATTGTTGTAGCCTTCGAAGGGGACATTTCCGCTTCGAGATACACCCGGCTTATTTGGAAGATGAAACCGATGAATCGCATAAAGAAAGAAGAGGGCGCGCACGCGATGATAGAGATTGCCGCTCGAGCGGCGGAATTCTTCCAGGGCGTTACACTCGCTCAGCAGATCCGCCAGCGGCAGCCGATCGCAAACCGCTTCCAGCGGCGTATCCCGCAGCGCCGGCTCATCGCTGGTAATAATCTGAATCAGTTCAGAAGGCATGATTCACCCAAGAGCCGTTGAACTCACGAATGACTCTCATGATTGAGTTGGGATCGCTCGCGTGCCGCCAGCAACTCGACCATCTGGGCGAGGATTTCTTCGCGGTCATTCCCATCCAGCGCCAAGGCAAGTTGCGCTTGAAGCAATCCGTATCGCAGGCCGAGGTTATAACGCGTTCCCTGCACTTCGAGCGCCAGATAACGCTCTTTTGACGCAAGCTTCGCGAGTGCGGGCGAAAGCTCGATTCGTCCCGTAGGAGACGCCGACTTCACCTGCTCATCCAAAATCTCCATAACGGTTGGCGTCAGCACGTGCATGCCGAAGAAGCACAGATAATGTCCCGCCCGAAGCCCCGGGATGATCAGTGTCTGCTCGGCTTCCGTCGGCGTCGGTTTTTCAACGACGTTCTCAATTTCGTAGAGATGGTTTTGTCCCGCGACGCGACGACCGCCAACGGTGCCATAATAGGTCAGCACGTTTTCCCGCGTCGGTTGGACGCCTGATACGCTGCATGCCTCGGCCTCCGCCGCCTGGACAAGTTGGCGAGCGCAGCGCGCTTTCTGCTGGCTGACGTAAAGATGATCGCCAACCAGGTGAAGGAATGGATCGTCTTTGACATACGAGCGGGCGCACGACAAAGCGTGTCCATACCCGCGAGGCTGGCTTTGCTCAACGAAGTGCAGTCGCGGGGCGAGGTCGCCCGCGGCGGCGGCGTAGGAGCTTTGGTCACCGGGGCTGACCACCAGGCAGATCGTCTCGACGCCGGTGCTCAGCGCCTCTTCAAGGATGATCTTGAGGGCCGATTTCTGCTGCCCGTCGCGGTCGACCAGCGCCTGTAAAGGCAGCGCATGCTGGCTTCGCGCCGCCGCCGTGATCACCGCCTTGCGAATTGTCATTCTGCCGATGCCTCCAACTTCGTCGGAAGATGGCAGAAGCGCCCAGCGAGGTCAACGGGTAAGTTTTTTGTTCAGTTCTTCGGCGGCTGTTTCGCTTTTAACCACGGCATCATCCCGCGCAGCTTTCGGCCGACCACTTCGACCGGATGAGAATTGTCGGCTTCGTAAAGGCGCTTGAAATTCTTCATGCCGCCTTCGTATTCGGCGCGCCATTCCTGGGCGAATTGGCCGGTGGTGATTTCGGCGAGGATCTTCTTCATTTCCTGCTTCACCTGCGGCGTCACCACGCGGGGGCCGCGGGTCAGATCGCCATACTCGGCGGTGTTGGAAATGCTGTAGCGCATGTAATCGAGGCCGCCCTGGTAGATCAGATCGACGATCAGCTTCACTTCGTGAACGCACTCGAAATAGGCCATTTCGGGCGGGTACCCGGCTTCGGTAAGCGTTTCAAATCCGGCCTTGATCAGGGCTGACAGGCCGCCGCATAGAACCGCTTGCTCTCCGAACAGATCGGTTTCGCATTCGTCTTTGAAGGTGGTTTCGATGATGCCCGAGCGTGCGCCGCCGATGCCGCGCGCCCAGGCCAGGCCGGTCTTGCGGGCGCTCCCCGAGGCATCCTGATAGACCGCCAGCAGGCAGGGAACCCCGCCGCCGCGCTCGAATTCGCTGCGCACCAGATGGCCGGGGCCCTTGGGTGCGACCATGATCACGTCCACCTCTTTGGGCGGCACGATGGTCTTGAAATGAATGTTGAAGCCGTGGGTGAAGCCGAGGGTTTTGCCGGCCTTGAGATGCGGGGCGATGCTCTTTTGATAGACGCCGGGCTGCACTTCGTCGGGCAGCGTAATGATGATCAGGTCGGCCTGCTGGACGGCTTGATCGACGCTCATCGGATCGAAGCCGTGCTCGATGGCGAGGCGGCCGTTGGCGCTGTCCTTGCGATTGGCGACGATCACTTTTACGCCGCTCTCGCGCAGGTTCTGGGCGTGCGCGTGCCCCTGCGAACCATACCCGATGACCGCCACCGTCTTGCCCTTGAGGGCATCCAGCGGGGCATCCTTCTCGTACATCATCTTCAACGCCTCAGCCATATTCCAACTCCTGCATCAAATTGAAGGGGGAGGATGCTAATGGAAAGGGAGGGAAAAGTAAAAATTGCCGGGTAGGTGATCGAGAGGAGAGCGATAGATTTCAAATCTCAAATGTCTCAAATCTGAAATTCGAAATCTCAGATTTGAGATGGATGGTGCATTAATGTTGTGTCGGCGCGGTCGCATCGACGCAGACATAAGAGGTAAAGGGCGAGGCCAATCCGCTTTCCATGGCGATGCGGGTGATTTGCGATTCAAGCGACCGGGGATCTTTTTGAGTTTGATCGAGCAGCAGGGCGGCGATGCTCATTCGCGCCCAGACGTTTTCCATGGCGACTCCATCGCCAGGATCAGCTTGTGCCGGAATCTCTAAATGAAATTCGTCGCCGTCGGCGGTGTGGCCGGAGAGGGTGGCGGAGGTCGGTGCGGGGCCGGTGAATTGGCCCATGATGAGCTGCGATCGGCCGGCAATCAGGTCGGTCGCCGCGCCCGGGGCCAGCGTCTGCACCTGAGCGCCGGTCCATGTAATCTTCAGATCGCGCACAGCAGGCCCTTTCATGGCATTGAGTGGCGCGGCAAGCATGAGCGCCGCGAATCCACTTGTTGCCTTTACATGCGTGAACAGGCTCGGCACAACTGGTGCGCCCGCCAATTGATAGCGCAATACGATCTGACGATTGGGAATCTGGTCCGATGGCTGAAGCAATACCTTGACGTGCTTCTTGTCGACATATTCAACTTCGATTGGATGCGTGGCGCATTCGATGTGTGTCAGAGGAGCGCCGGGGTTGAGATTGACTGACACCGAAATATTCCGACCGTCCCGTTCTGTTGGCGCGACCTCGCCCGCGCGGCTCCGCAGCGAAAGCGGAATTCGCAGCGCAAATGATCCATCCTCCATCTCCAACGGCTCGACATATCGCATCTCAATGTCAACTGACCTGTCCGGTTCGATCGGGCCAATGGATTGCGTGAAAAGGTGCGGCGAGTGTTCGGCCAGGAGCGACGCGCGATAACCCTGCTGCCGGGCTTCTCGATAAATCTGCTCGGCCTCGCGTCGCGGGCGAATGACGCCGCGGATGTGGCGCGTGCCGATGGACATGACGAAATCGCAGACGGCAGCGTTCGCGGGCAAGGGAAAGGTATAGGTCGCCTCGGCCGGCTCGCGGTTGAGATTCTCAAATCGCTGCGAAACATCTACCGTCGCGATGCAGCCGACGACGTTTGCTTTGATACTGGTTTTAACCAGCGGACAGAAAACAAAATTGGGCCCGCGCTGGGTGAGCAGAGCTCCGCTGCCGGCCTGTGCTTCTAAATCGGCCGAGGGGCTGGTTGAGGGCGACTCGACGACCCAAAGTTCGTCATAAGCCACGCCGGCCATTGAGGGCAGCGTGGGCGGGATGGGATTGGCTTCGGTCCGATTGGTACGCGGAGGTGTCGGCCGAGGCCCGGGCTGCGTAGATGCGCAGCCGGCGATCCAGCAAATAACGATGGGAAGGATCAGCCACGCAACTCGATGATTCTGTGTGCCAATCATGGACGAATCTCTCCCGAGTGCTCGACAATGGATGCAGTCGCGGGGATTTGTTTCCCATCCGCGCCTCCAGCGACTTGCAGCGAAATGCGCCAATCAGGCTTAGTGCTGCTCCCGATCTGCACCATCAGCGTTGCGACTCGCGTTTTGCCCGTCGGAAGCGATCCCGCAAGGCTGTATCCCGCAATGATGATCTGCTTATTGAGAATCGCATGCTTGTCGTAATAGGGAGCCGTGGCAAAAGCCGGTTGATCGCTTCCTTCGATGCCGACGAGCGTGACATCGCCGGACGCCGCAACGATTTTCACCTGATAGGCTGCCAATGGTGTCTTGCCGGAATCGATCAGCACATCGAACGCGGCGAAGCGCACATTAGGCTGCGTCGCATTAATACGGCTTGCTTCAGGCGCACTTCCGCCCAGCAAACCAAGCATGAGGAAAATGAGCGGCACGATCCGCTTCATTGCGGTGATGCTCCGTTCGAGTTTCCCGTCACATTTACCGCGGCGGCGCCAATCCAATCCACATCCTTCTGATTCACAATGCCGTCGTGATTGACGTCCCAAGCCGGGTCGAGCTTGGCACCGGTCGAGATGGCTTTGGCGACGACATAGGCATCGAGGATGTCAACACGTCCGTCACGGTTCACGTCGCCAATCTGGGCCAAATGTTGCCTTGAAGAATGGCTCGGAAGAAGCAGAAGAATTGACAGGACGATGATTGCGGCGGCCGAGCCAACAAGGGCTGACCATCGGATCATTCGCCGCCGCCTCAAGCGGATCGCGTAGCTGGCTTTCGCGCTTGCGAGCAGGTGCGCGCTCAGCTCAGCGGGAACCGGCGGCGATTCATGCGCTGCCTTAAGCTTGTCGCGCAGCGATTGCGGAAGCTCAAAGTCGTCGCTGCCCTGGTTTTCAGAATCGTCTGTCATGCCATCTGCCCAATTCTTAAGTGATAAAGCTTGCCGCGAGGTTCAGTCAAAGTATTTCCTCAATCGTTCGTCGGCCTTTAAGGTCTCAATCGCATTGTGCATTCGTGATTTCACCGTGCCTTCGGGAATGCCAAGTGCCTCCGCAATCTCGGCGATGCTCATATCATGCACAAAGCGCATGAGCAGAACTTCCCGCTGAATTTCCGGGAGATTGCGAATCATCGAGGGAAATTCATCATCATCGTTTAATGCCAACTCTGGCCCGGGCGAGTCGAATCCCTCGCCAGGAAGTCCCGGCAGCCGCCTTTTCCGGGCGGCAATCGACAGATTCCGGACGACCGGATAGAGGAATGTCGTCATCTTTGCCGACAGCAAAAAGCCGGGAAATTTCCCGAATAGATAGGTAAAGGTTTCCTGAAGCACATCCAGCGCATCGTTGGGGTTGCCGGTGAAGCGCATCGCGAGGCGCGCCACCCAATCCCGATGCCGCTCGTAGATTGCATCAAATGCAGAAAGGTCGCCCGCATTGATCGCGGCGATCAGTTCCTGATCCGACCTTCGATCTGTCGGCGGATTCACGCGAGAGCTAGTCTATCGAAGCAGCCGACTGCAATCATGGCGGTGGCGTTCCGCCGACAGGGCGATTGTCGGTCAGGTCCTCAACCCAGACGTACATGTGATAATCGGGAAGTGGCACGCCCGCGCTTTGCAGCGGCGAATCGAGCATCCACATTCCAAAGGGCGAACCAAATGCGATGTGAGCCGAGGTATTTCGCGGCGGGCCGGATGGCGTCTGCAACTGGCGCACGGCATAAGAATGATGTGCGGCCGCACGGAATGAAATCGGAACCAGCTCTCGATAGTGGCTTTGCAGTGCCCGGCTGTTCCACACTGCCTCCACTTTTAAATCATGATGGCCTGGCGTGATCTCGATTGAAGAGTTCATGAACGTCAGGCAGCCGCAGATCGATTTGCCGTCGATGCTCTGGATTTGGCGCGAATCGATTTGCGCTTCAGGTGGCGCCTTGACCTTGGCGGCTTGCGGTGCTGACGTTGGCGCCTCATACAAATCCGAATCGGCACAACCTGCCAGAAGCATGGCTGCCGTCAGAATAAGAGCGCCTGCAAACAGACTTGATACGTACCGTGCGTGTTGATGTCGTTGATCCATTCAATATCCGTTTACCACGCCGCGGGCCTGTCGTGGAAACCGGAATTTCATTCTCTTTGCCAAGCTGAAAGTGATATCCTTTGCTCTCCATGAGCGACGCCACCTGGTATTACGCGAAGGGCCAGACGCGACTCGGCCCCATCAGCGGTCAACAGCTCAAGGAGCTGGCCGGATCGGGACAATTGCAGCCTGGCGATCTGGTTTGGCAGGCGGGAATGCCGCAATGGGCGCCGGCCGCGAACGTCTCCGGATTATTTGGAGGTGCAGTGCCTCCGATCGCCGTGCCGGGTTATCCAGCTCCACTGGCGCCGCGCGCTGATATCGGACAGGACGCTGGAATCAGAATGTTGATTCCCGTCGGGCGCTCGGGTTGGGCGATTGCCGCCGGGTATTTGGGCCTGTTCAGCTTTGTTGTGCTGCCGGCGCCGATCTCACTGATTGTCGCTCTCATTGCGATCAGCGATATCCGCAAGCATCCGGAAAAACACGGCATGGGGCGAGCGATCTTCGGGCTGGTAATGGGAATTCTGGGGACCGTAGCGCTGGTTTTCGGGTTGATCTCAATGATTGTCGGCAGGTGAAATGAAGGCGATCGGTTCTATGCCGCCTTCGTCTCCTTTTGCTCGACCGCAGGCGTCACGTCAACTTTCACGTCCTGAGAACCGCGAAGGCGATTAATCCCATCCAATGCCGCCACCTTGTAGCATTCGGCAAGGGTGGGGTAATTGAAAATCGTTTCGATGAAATAATCGATCGGCATGCCTGCCGTGAGAACCGCCTGACCGATGTGAATCAGCTCAGTCGCACCGGTGCCGATGGTGTGAACGCCCAGCAGCCGTCGGCTGTCGGGATGAAACAGCAGCTTGAGCAGGCCATGCGGGTCGGCGATGAGCTGCCCCCGGGCGATTTCCCGGTACCGCGCGATGCCCACTTCGTAAGGGATACCCTGCTCGGTCAGCGATTGCTCGGTTGCGCCCAGCATGCTGATCTCGGGAATCGAGTAGATGCCGTATGGAAAGAACGGGGACATGCTGCCGGCGATCTGATGGAACATATGCGCCGACGCGAGGCGACCCTGTTCCATGCTGGTGGCGGCAAGTGCCGGGAATCCGATCACATCACCCGCGGCATAAATATGCGGAACGTCCGTCTGGAAGAATTCGTTGACTTTCATCCTGCCGCGCGAGTCGGCCGATAGCCCGGCCGCTGCCAAATTGAGCTTCGCAGTCGCTCCCTGTCGGCCAATGCAATAGAGAAGGGCATCGGCCTTCAGCACCTTTTTGCTGGCCAGCGCCGCTTCGACGTGCTGATCGAATGTCTCGATCTTCGCGACGGATTCACCGAGTCGCAGGCGAATGCCCATGTCGCGCATGCGGAACTGGAGCGATTCGGCCAGCTCGTGATCGATAAATTCCAACAACTGCGGCCGCGATTCAACCAGCGTGACGCGCAGACCCACGGCTGCAAGCATGCAGGCATATTCGGTTCCGATGACGCCGCCACCGACGATGATGATGCTGCGCGGGAGGGCCGCCAGATCGAGCAGCTCATTGCTGTCAATGACGCGCCCGGAAGTGAAAGGCACGTTCTGCGGGCGCGCCGGCTCGGTTCCGACGGCAATCA
>JANWHF010000233.1 GCA_025450555.1 Tepidisphaeraceae bacterium
AATCGCGTGCATCGTGCCATGAATCAACCGGTGGAAACAACACTTCATGATTTGCGATGGGGCGATGTGGATCGATCGGGAACGATCAGCGATTACGTCTGGGTCTTCCTCATCTCCGGCTCAGTGCCTCCGGCGCATTTCACCGGCGGCTGGGCCGGCGCCAGCAGCGAGCGACAGCCTGCCATGTATTTTCGCCTGGGCGGCGGCACGCTCAAGGGAGTCAGCCGGCCCGGCGAAATTGTCTGGAGCCGGATTTATATCGCCAACGATCGGCTGCGGATGGACCTTGGCCGGGCGGCGGCGGTGGAGCTGCCGATGGAAGAAACGCAACGGCGATGGGACGCGACGACGCCGCAATGGCCCATCATGCATGCCGTCACGTACGGCGTCTCCCGCGACCAGATGATGGCCCGACACAAGGCCAACCATATTCAGGTGGCTTATGCGAATAGCGCGGAGGAAGCCGACCGGGCGATGCTCGCCAAGGCGGCGATGGCTGATGCGCTGGGGATGAAGGTGGCGCTGTGTGGGACGCGGCGCGATGGGAGCCAGTGGTATTAGAGCTCGGCGCTTCTCTTCGCGCCAAGAGCGCCAAGAACGCCAAGAAAACAGATTTAAAATGAATTTCTTGGCGCTCTTGGCCTCCTTGGCGCTCTTGGCGCAAAAAGATTAATGGATATGAGTAGAATCCCACGCTCCTTATGCCCGCCCTCCTTTTTTATGTCAGCGGCCACGGATATGGCCATGCCCGGCGAATGACGCAGGTGATGGGGGAGATTCTTTCTCGAGGGCCTGAATGGAAAATCGTGGTTCGCACCGCCGCTCCGCCTGCGGTCTTTCAGCCGCTCTCTCCGGCGATGATTCAGCCCAGCGAAATCGATTGTGGCATGGTCGAAGTCGATCCGCTGACGATCGATCCCGAGCGAACGCTCACGAAGTTGCTCGACTTCATGAAGCAGCGTGACGTCATTGTGTCGGCCGAGGTCGATTTCGTTCGAAGGACGCGTCCGGAGTTGATCGTCTCCGACATTCCATTTCTTGCCGGGGATGTGGCCGAACGAACCGAAATTCGCTGCCTCGGCATCAGCAATTTCAGTTGGGATTGGATCTATGACGAACTGTTTTCGGACAATCCCTTTTATCAGCCGATCAGCGCACAAATCCGTGACGCGTATCTAAAGTTCGAGTATTTGCTCGAATTACCCTTTGGCAAAATCAGGCCGAAGGTGTCGATCAAACAAGTGCCGCTGATTGCGCCCATGCGACGGCGCGAGCGGGATGAAATCCTTTCTCAATTGGGAATTTCGTCTAACGACAATCGACCTCGTGTGATCTTCGGCACCCGCGGTGGCGTTTCACCGCAGGTGCTACGCACGGCAGCGGAACAATTGCCGGACATGCTTCTGATTTTTCCGCACGCGCTTCCACCGGACATGCCGGGAAACACGATCTGCGCGGAGCTTTCGCCTTCGCTGGATTTTTCCGATCTGCTTTCGATGAGCGACGTGGTCGTGTCGAAGCTGGGATACGGCATTGTTTCCGAATGCGTGGCCTCGCGCGTACGACTGGTCTTCCCGCGCCGAACCGGTTTTGTCGAAGATCGCATCACGGGATCACAGATGCAGGCATATGTACCGATCCAGGAGATTTCGCGCGGCGATTATTTTGCGGGAAGATGGGCACATTCGATCCGCGAGGTGCTTAACAAGCCGATGCCGACTGCAACCATCGACTCCACCGGAGCCCAGGTCTGCGCCGAGCACATCATCCGATTTTCTCAATAAGGCTTTGGAAATCCCCACTCCGCGGCCAGCGCGTCGGCTGCAAATTCCGGGTCTTCGCCCTTCCATCGTCCGCCATGGCGGAGATGGGCATGAGCCAGTTCATGGGCGATCAGCCAGCGGACGAAGCTGGTGGGGCGGTGCCGAAGCGTGCGCTTGAGCACCACGGATCGACTGGCCGCGCCCGGAGTTGGAAGACTCACCGGGACATGCATCACCACTCCAGCCCCCGGCTCGTAATCGCACATGCGAAATGCAGGATCGTTCATCAGGTCATCGCGAACCTGTCCGGGCAGGCGTTCGATCACCGCGGCAACATGCGGTGACAGACTCATATCCAGGTCGAACGCGGATAACCAGTTTTCAATTTGCTCGGTCATGTAACAGCCGTATGTTTAGCGGGCTCACTTGCGAGCCGTTGCGCGCTGTTTTGCTGTTGCGAAGTACGCGCTTCAATCCGAATCCGCTTACTTCGTGCGCGGCTCTTTCATGCGCTCAACTTCGCATCAATCAAAACCTGCACGATTTCCGCGTGCACCTCTTCGGGACTTCGATCCGCGACCACCAGCCGATAGCGCTCCGGATCGTTTTGAACCTGCGCCAGATAATTGCGCCTCACCTGCTCATGATAGGCCAGTGGCCGCTGCTCGATGCGGTCTTTTTCCCGCCGCACGCGCGCCAGGCTCCGATCCGGCGGCATGTCCAGCAGGATTGTCAGGTCGGGCCAGCGCCCTTTGATTGCGACATCGGCAATATCGCGAATCTGCTTCGCGGTGATTCCGTCGCCGCCCAGCTGATAGGCCAGCGTGCTGGAAACAAAGCGGTCGCAAATCACCAGCTTCCCGGCACCAAGCGCCGGCAGAATAATCTCAGCCATCATCTGCGCCCGCGCTGCCATGTAGAGCAGCATTTCGCAGCGCATGCTCATTTCGGTGTGCTGCGGGTTCAGGAGCACCGCGCGGATCTGCTCGCCGACGCGGGTTGAGCCGGGGTCGCGCACGCTCAGCACATCAACGCCCGCTTTTGTCACGGCTTCGGCCAAAAGGCGCGCCTGCGTGCTTTTGCCGCAGCCTTCGGTGCCATCGAGCACGATGAATTTGCCGCGCAGGGCGGCCATCGATTGAGTCATTGACTCAGAGTATATCGCAGGCCCGGATTGACTTCCCGCCTTGACCGTGCGGCGCGCCAACTCTTACAGTCGGGGAATGGACAGCGCCTACGCCGAGCTTCGCAGCCAGTTTGAATCGATCTTTGGGAAGACCGATGACTCCGTGCGCATCATTCGCGCGCCCGGTCGCGTGAATCTGATCGGCGAGCATACTGATTACAACGACGGCCTCGTCATGCCCATGGCAATCGAGCCGGAAGTGCGCATTGCCTGCCGGGCGCGCAGCGATGGAAGAATTTCGATCGCCTCAACCGCATTCCCTGGTGAGCTCGCCAATTTTTCCATCTCGGAAAAAATCCAGCGACAGGAAAAATCCTGGAGCAACTACATGCGCGGCCCCGCCGCTGAGTTGATCGAGGCCGGCATTCCGTTGGTAGGCATGGACGCGCTCTATGCCAACACGCTCCCCGTCGGGAGCGGCCTCTCGAGCAGCGCAGCGATTGAAGTCGGCACCGCGCAGGCGCTGCTGACGCTGTCCGGCAATTCAGCAGACGCCTCTCGCATCGCGGTGCTGTGTCAGAAGGCCGAGCATGAATATGCCCTGGTTCCCTGCGGCATCATGGATCAGATGATCGTGGCGGGGGGCCAGGCCGGCCGGGCGATGCTGCTGGATTGCCGGGATCTTTCGCGCCAGTTTGTGCCGATCGAATCGCGCGATTTGCGCGTCGTCATCGTCAACAGCATGGTTCATCACGAACTGACCGGCGGCGAATATGCCAGGCGCCGCCAGCAATGCGAAGCCGGCGTCGCGCATTTCAAGAAAAGCAATCCATCCGTTCGCGCGCTGCGCGATGTGACGATCGAGCAGTTGCAGGGGGCGAAGGAGCAGTTGCCCCAGATCGTCTTCCGCCGATGCCGGCACGTCATCACCGAGATCACCCGTACCGCCAAGGCGGCCGAGCATCTTCAATCGCGCTACTACCATGAAGTGGGGGACCTGATGGTACAGAGCCATCAGTCGTTGCGGGATGATTATGAAGTGAGCGTGCCGGAGCTGGACTATCTGGTCGAGCAGGCGATGACCGTCAAAGGTGTCTACGGCGCCCGCATGACCGGCGGTGGATTCGGTGGCTGCATCGTCGCCCTCGTGCAGCCGGCCGCGGTGGAAACCCTTGCCGGTCACCTTTCATCCACGTATCAAAAGAAATTCGGAAAAAATCCCGCCGTATATGTCACGACCGCCACCGCCGGGGCTGGAGTTGCGGACTAGATTCCCCTTGGGGGATCAGTATCGCTTTTAGCGGCTACTTTTCGGGTTGTCGCGAGCGAAGCAGGTATTTGACATAATCAGAACCGAACGGGACGCTTCTCACGCACTTCTCAAGAAAGGCGGCAATGCGGGCGATTCTCGTTGCATTAATTGGTAGCTCTATTTTAGTCGTGACATCCTGCGCTGCCCATAATGGTGGAGTAGGTAATGGGGCTGTGAATTCACCCCAAAACTCATTGACGGGAAAGGTGAAGACTATTGACGATGGAATGAACATCACAACTTATTTCTACGGCTTGTTTGGCAGGGTGCAAGAGATCGACTCTCGAGCTTCAAACAATCCGATAGCTCCGCCTAAGCGGATCACCAACTACTCATATTTCCCGTTAAATCAGCCAAAGACGGTTACGGTTGTCACAACCATTACTCAAAGTGGGGTCCAGACCACCGAAACGTATATTAAAGTAACTCCCCTTGTGTGGAGCGAATGGGGTCCAGTCGCGGCGACTCTCGTCCGCGATCCGCAGGGGCACACCATGATAACGAGCTACTCCACCTATACCGACACGCGTAAATACGATTCGAATGGAAATTTGCAGTCAGAGACACACGGCCCACCGCCGAACAATGCTCCTGGCGGATCGCTGACGTCGGTGCCGAACTTAGGTATTGGAAATAGTCCGGAGAACGATGGATCGGATCTGACCGCAGGCGTACGTTCGATGAACGTTCCAAAGCAGTGGACTACAAGCAATTTTACCGGACTGCCGCCGACAGTGAATTTCGGGTACACCTTGTATAACACGGGCCAAGTTCATACGAGGACCGGCACGGGGGCGTTTCCGGACGGATCATCTTTTTATCAAAATATAACGTACACTTATTACCCCTAAATGGGCACTCTCGTGGGACTTACGCAGCCCGCGCACCGGCCTGTTGCGACGCTTAACAATTATTTGCTTGGCTGACCAGGTGGTTTTGTCGATTCTGGCTGCGATTTGACCTTACACGCTTCCAGAAGCGCGGCGGCCACCCAGGAGCACCACCGCGTCCATGTTCCAATGCTGCAATAGATTGATCAGCGCATATTGGTCATGAGTTCATCGCGCACGAGGTGATGGAATGTCATTCCCGCGTACTGTGCGGCGCCTGGGCCGGGCGGAGGCGCCTGGCGCTGCGGCGCAGGCCGCTTTTGCGTTTGACTGGTGGAGCAATGGGTGTCGTTTGAGGCATATTTCACCCCTCTGAGTGAAAATCTCGAAATGCGGGGCCGAAGCACGACTTTGAGTGTATGGGATTACAACGATCGGGAGCAGCAATGTCCAGTGTCAGCTGAGAGCTCTGGACGTCCAATGAAATCTACAGCTCCCGACCAGCATTGGAGCGTGTTTTTCGCTCCGACGTCGCCAAGACATTATTGATCGAATCCGGTGGCCTGTCCTGTCGTCCAGCGGCGCTCTTGCTTGAACTTTCAAGGTTGAATCCTCGACACATATGGATTGGTATTCATGTTACAAATATTACACCTGTCTCACCGAACTCAGCCATAATTCAAAAACTATAAGTAGTGAATTCGGAATTATTTATGGGCGAAAATCGATGCCGATGTTACATTTGTTGCGCGCGAAAAAGTGTAGCGTTGTAACATTCTTGTAAGGCGCGCCTTTGACGCATTGGCGCTGCCTTATCGCGTCTTTCGCCACTTACGGACGGAGGCGCTCATCGGATGGCCCAGCCGTGGTTGACCGCGATGGGGGAGATTACTAAGCTTCGTCTTTGACGCGGCTCGCGTGGCCGCGGCATTCCTGCAAAGCGCTTCGTCGATCCGACACTGTGGCCTGAATATGCCAGGTTCTGTCTGAAAACTCTCCGCGCGGAGCTTTCAGACAGAGCCTGGGGAAGACAGCAAGGGAGAATCACTTGGCCGTCCGGCTTCCGGTATTGCGTTTGGACCCTGATCTTGCTGCCGCTTCCCGTGCTGACCTTGAGGCGCAGGATGCGATGCTCGAGGAGTATGAGAAGAAGGAAAAGTGCGGCCTGTTTGGGATCTGGGGCACGCCAGAGGCTTCGCAGATTTGCTATCAGGGGCTTTTTGCCCAGCAGCATCGCGGGCAGGAGTCGGCGGGCATCGTCGTTTCCGATGGCATGACGCTCAATGGCCATGCAGCGATGGGGCTGGTCAGCCAGGTGTTCAACCCGCGCATGCTGCGCGAAGAGCTGGCGGGCAACGCCGCGATCGGTCACGTCCGATATTCAACGACAGGCTCCAGCA
>JANWHF010000234.1 GCA_025450555.1 Tepidisphaeraceae bacterium
ACTCGCTCAATGAGAGGCTGTTTGCGCGGTGATAGCAGTCATAAAGCCGCAGAATTAAAGGCGTCGCGACCTCGACAAGCTGCCGAAGATGAGCAAACGCCTCCTTCAAGTCTGGATTTTCTTCCTGCCCAAGGATAAATGCCGCGTAGTAGGCTCCAAAGCGCCTGAGTGATCCCAGGACTTGGACAATTTGCTCTGCGCCACCGATTCCGTGGAAATAGGTGCGAAATTGTTGGTAAATTTCATCGGCTTTGAATTGCTTGCTCGGGTGTAGCTGAAGCGTCAAGTAATCTCGGACGAATTTGTCGAAATCGGTTCGGTAACGTGAGCCAAAGGATTTTTCAATCGGCTGCCAGTAACTCAGGTAGAGGGCGGTCTGCGCTTCCTCATTCTGCCTCATCAACACGTAATTCCGGATCAGGTCGGCTTGCGTTAGATCGAGGCCGGTTGAGTTCAGGCTTTCGAAAATCATCTGCGGGTCGTCCTGCCCGCGCGTCAGGGCAACGTCAACCGCGACAAGCTTCGTCAGGCCGCGATAAACGACTTCGAGATCAGCATCACACAGGCGATCCGCGAAGAAATCGAAGTTCTCTTTAATGCGATTTGAACACTCTTTCGGCTCCTCATTTCCATCCAATAGAGCAGAAAGCATTTCCTGGTCATTGCGCCGGAGATGCAGCTTATAACGACGGTCCCCGGTGCCATGCGTGTTGCATAAATAGTAGTCGTTCAATTCGGCTCGGCTTGGGAGGCCCGTTTGTCCTCCAGTTGCCGCATCAATTCCATCTGAAGGGATACGATTCCGCAGGGCGACAAGAAGCAGTGAGAGCGTTGTCAAACGCTGCTGGCCATCAATCAGAAGCCAGCGTGTGATTCTCGCGGAGGATTCCTCGGCGGCAATGTAAACAACCGATCCCACGAAATGCGCCTTCGCACGCTCGTCGGCGCCAATTCGAATTATGTCGTTCCAAAGTTGAAGGCAGTGCTTTGTGCCCCAGCTATAGTCACGCTGAAAGACCGGCACAATGAATTGCTTTGGCCCTTCGAGCAGATGCGTCAGGCGAACGTCCTCTGCCTTCATTGGATTGGCTCCTGCGATATTAGTTGAATAAAAATCTTCAAGAGGGTGCTCAACTGAAAGGGAGATGCTCCCCGCCCACGAGAAGCGCCGCGTGCCGCCGGTCCTCGATTCATTCACCCGCCGATTTCGGGGATCGAAAGACCTCGGCAGATCTTTCGCGCCAGGACGTTTGCTATTTCAATGTGCCTGGGAACGGCCTCGGTTTGGCCGGTTCTTGGATTGGTCCAAAGTGAATGACTGGCGCCTTCCCGTTTCAGCACGCACCCGTGCTGGCGAAGATGCCGCAGCAGCGCCCCTCGTTTCATTCGATCACGACCGTTTCGCGAATCGCATCCTTGGGAATTCCGCGCAGCCCTTCCTCAAGCCGATCCGCAAGAATTAACTCGATCGCCTCGCGGAGACTCTGAAGAGCATCGTCCTTCGTGCGGCCCTGCCCGTTGGCTCCTGGAACCTCGGGGCAATACGCGATGAACCAACCCTCGTCCTGCTCGACGATTGCAGTGAATTCGTTTCGCATGCCGGAATTATATCATCAAACTGTCAATACGGGAAAAACCGCTTGAGCCGCAGGAAATGCTTCTCGTAGAGATGCCAGCTTGCAAAGGCGAGAACATAGGTCGCCAAAGCAGACATCACGGCAAACGCAAGGACGCCGCCGTTGGTCGAGTGAAGCAGGTGGCCGAGGCGTGCCGGCGCGAAGCAGATCAGGAACGGCCGCAGCAACATGTGGTGCAGCACATACATGGCAAAGCTATATTTTCCAACGATTCGCAGCGTGCGCCATTCCATGATCTTTCGGAGCGGCGCCGCCGGATAATCCGAAATCACCACCGCCAGCAGCGCGGCAAAAATCACCGCCAGCAGGGTAAAGCCGGCCAGGTTCATCGTCCGGCCATAATGATTGAATCCGCCGCGCAGGAAACTCACACCAACCAATGCGGCTAAGGAGAATAGCCCCACGGCTCCAACCCATCGCCGGACTCGCTCGACGCGCAGGTTCGTCCGAACCAGCAGCGCCAGCAACCCCCCAATCGCCAGCCCATCCACCCGGCAGGGCGTCAACAAATACGTTGCTGAGGTTTCACCGGTCTTGAACACGATCCCGGCTCGCAATGCCACGGCACCGACCACAAAAATCCCGCAGACCCAGGCGAACTGCTTTCGCGAGCAAAACCAGACCAGCGCCGGCCAGACCAGATAAAAATGCTCCTCTACCGCCAGCGACCAGAAATGGCCAATCGGGCCGAAGTCATTTTTATTGTGAAAAGAGATATAGAAATTACTCAGGTAGGCGAACATCCATTTCAGTGACGCCCGGATCTCATCAAATCCAAAGAAATGGCTGGCCCGCGGAAAGAGCATGACGATGGCGACGAAGCTCACCACGCCGTAATAAAGCGGAAAAATGCGGACCGCTCGGCGGGCATAGAAGCTCTTGAAATAGTGGCCAGAATCATCCGCCTTGGCGTCGAGCAGAATGCCGGTGATGAGAAATCCGCTGAGGACAAAAAATAGATCGACGCCGCACCACCCCCAGCTCGAAATGGTTTGGAGATGCGCGGCCCAACCAGTGAGAAGCCGGGTCTGGTCTCGAAAGAGAAAGTGATAGAACATCACCGCCAGCACGGCACATCCGCGCAGGCCATCGAGCGCGGGGATATGCCCGCGGGTCCAATGCGGCGCCGGTCGCGCGGCGGTTGGCTCGAGGTTACTGGTGGTTTGAAGCGTTGACATCGTCCGGCGTTCTTGCAGCAGAAACAGGCGGGCCGCGATGGACAAATCGCGGCCCACTTCTCGCGATGGGCGAAAGCAGACAAATAGCCCTGAATAAGGTTTAACCTAAGCAGGGAGCTCGAGTTCCTCCGCGGGAACCTCATAGGGCTGCGCCAACTCAGGGGAGACATCGATACGCCGTATTCGCAGAAGCTGCCGACCGCCTTTGCCAATAAAGCCTCGGTCTTCGATCACTTCCGCGGGTAAACGCTTAGGACCAACGCGGAGTAAAACCTGATCGCCGGCGCGAATCTTCCTTTGACATTTTCGTCGTGGCGCTCGGGATGCCATTTCAAACTCCTTGGCGTATCGTTACCAGGGCTTCTTACCGATTATTGTAGTCAAGTGCTGGCCAACTGCTAAATCGAATTCTCGGGCCAGCATATTGCAATGGGCCCGCCAGCGCCGAACCTCGTGGACCTGCAACACGGTCTTTCCACCTGGAGACACCGAAGCAAAATCCTGATGGGCGATTGCGTTTCGCCAGCGATTGAGTTTTTCAAGACTCGCTCGTCAGCCCGTATTTTGCGGATGAGCTAACTGTACCTGCACCCAGAAATCCATTCCGAGCCGCCCAAAATCGCTGCCGATATTTCCGGGGTTGGGGTTCCCAGAATCGAGTTTACGCCCCGTCGTTAACTGAGCGCGAAAGATATCTCGTAAATCTGCATTTGGAACCAACGTTGTCAGCGCATCCACCGCCTCTGAGTGCAAGTCGCGACAGAACCGCTGGAACTGGGACGAAAGGAGTACGGCATAGGCATGGTTAACCTGCAGGGTGGCGAAGCGCCGGCCCGACCCTCGGCCGCCCACCGCGCGATGGGCGACCTCAAGCTCGTCAAGAGCTTGCCTTGCCTCGTTAAACCACATCGAAAGGGATTGCGACGGCATGATGCGCAATCAATATCGATAGTGATCGCTCTTATACGGCCCATCGACCGACACGCCGATGTAATCGGCCTGGTCCTTGGTCAGCTTCGTGAGCTTGGCTCCGATCTTCGCCAGGTGCAGCCGGGCCACCTTTTCATCCAGGTGCTTGGGCAGCACGTAGACCTTCTTCTCATACTTCTTGTTGTTGATGGCCAGCTCGATCTGGGCGATCGTCTGGTTCGTGAAGCTGTTGCTCATCACAAAGCTCGGGTGACCCGTCGCGCAGCCGAGGTTCAGCAATCGCCCTTCGGCCAGAATCATCACGCTGTGTCCATCCGCAAACGTCCACATGTCATATTGCGGCTTGATGTTGGTCTTCTTGATGCCCGGCGTCTTCTTCAGGCCGGCCATGTCTATTTCGTTATCGAAGTGGCCGATGTTCCCGACGATGGCCTTGTCCTTCATCTTGGCCATGTGCTCGGCGGTAATGATGTTCTTGTTGCCGGTCGTCGTGATGAAGATGTCGGCATAGGGCAGCGTGTCTTCGACCGTGAGAACTTGATAACCCTCCATCGCGGCTTGGAGGGCGCAGATCGGATCAATCTCGGTAACGATCACGCGCGCGCCCTGCCCGCGAAGCGATTGGCAGCAGCCTTTGCCCACGTCGCCGTAGCCGCAGACGACCGTGACCTTGCCGGAGATCATCACATCGGTGGCTCGGAACAAGCCATCGACGAGCGAATGCCGGCAGCCATACAGATTGTCGAACTTGCTCTTGGTGACGCTGTCATTGACGTTGATGGCCGGGAACAGGAGGGTGCCGGCTTTCTGCATTTCATAGAGGCGATGAACGCCGGTGGTGGTTTCCTCGCTGACACCCTGCACTTCCCTGGCCACCTTCGTCCAGCGCTGCGGATCCTGCTTGAGGGTCTGCGCCAGCAGACCGAGGATCACTTTGAATTCTTCGTTGTCGGTGGTTTCGGGGCCGGGAACTTTGCCGGCCTTTTCAAACTCGACGCCCTTGTGAATCAGCAATGTCGCATCGCCGCCGTCATCGACGATCTGATTCGGCCCTTTGCCATCGCCGAAGTCGAGGGCGCGCTCGGTGCACCACCAGTATTCTTCGAGTGTCTCGCCCTTCCAGGCGAAAACGGGAATGCCGGCCGGATGCGCCGTCGAGCCCCTCGGCCCCACCGCCACCGCGGCAGCGGCGTGATCCTGCGTGCTGAAAATGTTGCACGAGCACCAGCGCACCGTCGCGCCCAGCGCCGCGAGCGTCTCGATCAGCACTGCCGTCTGAATCGTCATGTGCAAAGAGCCCATGACCCGCAGCCCTTTGAGCGGCTGCTGCCGGGCATATTCCTCACGCACCGCCATCAGGCCAGGCATTTCCTGCTCGGCGAGCATGATTTCCTTCCGCCCCCACTCGGCCAGCGAAAGGTCGGCAACTTTGAATTCCAGGCTATGGGTTGAATCCGTCGTGCGGTTCGGTTTTTCCATCACGGTCATGTTTGTTCCTTCTTCAGATGAGACGCCGCCTCAAAACATGTTTCGATTGACGGTCGTCGAAAGTCAGTTCATTCCCTTTATGTCACAAGTCAGATTTTATCGGGTCGTCAAATTCGGCATTCATAAACGAAGTTGAAAGTTCGCTCGGCGAGAGCAGCAACAGCACCGATATTTCCTGAATGTCATCTCCGCCGAGTCGGTCGGCGATGTACTTCACCACCTCATGGTGGCGCTGAGCCTTTGATCGCCCGGAAAATCGTTCGTCCACAATCCTGACCCGAATCGAACCCGAGTTTTGACGATACAGCGTTGCAACAGCCCCTGGGTGCTGCTCCTCGTATGCGTTGAGCGCCTTCTGCACGCTTAATACCAGTTCATCGGTCGGTCCTCGCACAATTTCTGCCATTGCCACAACCTTATACACTCACCGGCGTGCGCCGTCAGGCATGGCAAGCGCACGATTCGTAGCACAGGCTTCCAGCCTGTGGCTTTCAAATCACAGCCTGGAAGGCTGTGCTACGAGCGAAATTACTTCATTGCCGACGCCAGAAACAGCGCCGGCCCTTTGGCATTCCGCTCCGGCGGGAGCGGGCGATGAGAAAACTTTGTGCAACCGGACGTTTCAAGCAGATGCTGAAGCATTTCGATCTCGACGCCCAGCCGCTGCTGGCCCATCTCGATCTGAAATTCGCTGCGATCGTGCGGCAGCAGATCGACGATCACCGCGCGCCCACCCGGCTTCAGCACCCGCGCCATTTCGCCAATCTCCGGCGCGGGCTCAGGCACATACGTCAATGCCAGCAGAAGCATCGCGGCATCGCACGAAGCATCTTCTATCGGCAAAGCAGCCAGATCGCCTCGACGAAGCTCGACATTGGGCAAATCAGCCGTGCGCTTCTTGGCGGCCTTGAGCATGGCTGCCGAGTTATCGACCGCGATCACCTGCTTCACCCACGGCGCCAGATCGGCGGCGAGCTGCCCGGTTCCGCAACCCAGATCGGCCACGATCCAGTCAGCTGGCAGCAGTGCGTGCATCGCCAATCGCGAAAAGCTCGAGCCATACAACTGCTCGCGAAGCCGATCCCAGTTCTCTGCTGCGCCGGCAAAGAAAGCCTGGCTCTGGTCCTGCTTCTGGCGAAGCAATTCCTCCAGCCGAAGCTCATCCTGCCGGGCCGTCGCCCAGG
>JANWHF010000235.1 GCA_025450555.1 Tepidisphaeraceae bacterium
AGAAGAAATAGGCTTTCCTGGCTTGCGCTTTTGGCAGCCTCGAATTCGTGAAATATAATTGCGGCAGCTCCGCTTCAAGCTTTGCTGGATGCAAGATTTACAAAAGATTATGGGTCGTAGTGCAAGGGGCTGGCTTCGAGGATTGTGGCATTCATGATTTTGGGCTCGCCTGCACAATTTGCCGCACTGGCGCAGATCCCGTCGAAAGTCTTTTCGGCCGACGAGGTGCTGTCGAATTATGTCTACGTTTTTTGCGCGGCCTACATCGTGGCATTCCTATTCACGCCGGTCATGCGCGCCATTGCCATTTACTATGGCATCATCGATCAACCGGACCGCCTGCGAAAGATGCATACGACGCCCGTCGCCTATCTGGGCGGCGTGGCGGTGTTTCTGGGATGGCTCGCCGGACTTGTGGTGAGCCAATATCTGACGCTCCATCGCGCTGATGCGGGCTGGCCGACTAATCATCCAATTGTGCGGTTCAGCATCGTGATGGGCGCGACGATCATCGTCCTGCTGGGGCTGTGGGATGATGTGCTGGGGCTGCGGCCATGGATGAAGATCCTCGGACAACTTTTTGCCGCTTTGTTTATGCTGGCCGATGGAATCGGCGTACGATCGGCTGAGGCATTTATCACGCCGGTCTGGATGAAGATTGAGCAATTCATGCATGGGCCGATGGCGGTAGCGCCGGAAGTGCCGGACTGGCTGGTCTTCAGCCTCAGCGCTTTGCTGGTCGTGGCGATCGTCATCGGCTGCTGTAATGCTTCAAATTTACTGGATGGGCTGGATGGATTGTGCGGTGGCGTCACTGCGATCATCGCCGCGGGCTTCCTGTTTGTTGCGGTTCACCTGGCGATGATCGGCGGCGGCATCAATACCAACTGGGATGCCCTGCGCGTGATCATCGGCCTCGCGCTTTTGGGGGCCGTGCTGGGATTCATTCCCTATAACTTCAATCCCGCCTCAATCTTCATGGGCGATACCGGGAGTATGTTCCTGGGCTACGTCTGCGCGACCATGATGATCCTGATGGCTCACGAACATGCGAAATGGTTGCTGGCCTCGATGGTGATTTTCGCCCTCCCGATTCTCGATACGTTCCTGGCCTTTGCCCGGCGATGGGTGAATGGGCGGCCGCTCTTCAGTGCCGATAAACAGCATTTCCATCACCAGCTCGTCGCGCGCGGATTCTCGGTCAAGCAAACTGTCTTGATCAGCTACGGGCTGGCCTGTTTCTTCGGGCTGCTGGGCATTTCGATGCTCTTTATGCGGACGCGCTACGCTGGAGCACTGTACTTAGTGACATTCGGATCCATCATGGTGACGGCCTATAAGATTGGCATGATCCATGAGCGGCCCGCCACCAGCGAGGCCTCGACGCTCGGTAATGCTACGGTGGACGCCTTTGATTCTGGGCAAATTACGCCGGCCGGTGTTTTGGAAATCCCTGGCGATATTGCCACGCCTTCGGGCGACCTGATTGCCTCTAATCCTCATTAATGAATGAATTTAGACGAAAGTCGCAGATCTGCGATTTCGTCGAATGGCAACTTATGACGGCCTTGCCGGGCGGTCGATAATAAAAGATGTGGGCGATGGCATTTGCAGACTCGTAGCACAGCCTTCCAGGCTGTGAGAAAATCACAGGCTGGAAGCCTGTGCCACGTATCGCATAATAATTCTGCGCTGGCGCATCGAGTGTTTTTGCCTTATATGATGTGGATCAAAGCTGAGGCTGCCCATTTGTTCCCCGGGCGTTCTCGCGAAATCTCTAGCCTGATTTGGAGTGATGAACCATGGACGTGACGGTGATTGGCTGTGGCTATGTCGGACTGGTAACCGGGACCTGCCTGGCCAGCATTGGTCATACGGTGCGCGGCGTCGAGAAGGACGTCAAGAAACTGCGCACGCTTTCCGACGGCCATTGCCCCATCTTCGAGCCGGGCCTGCAGGAACTGATGCAGGAGCATTACGCCGCCGGCCAGCTTCAATTCACCGAAAACGTCCGCTCGGCCGTGCGCGATGCGGAAGTGGTCTTCCTCGCAGTCGGCACCCCGCCCAAGCCCGATGGCACCGTCGATATGAGCTATCTCGAAGCCGCCGGCAAGGAAGTGTGCGATGCGCTTGCCGAGAATGGCGACGATTACATGGTCACCATTGTAATCAAGTCCACCGTTCCCGCCGGCACCAACCGCAAGCTTTATAAGTTTCTCAAGGAGCAGACCAAGGCCCACGTTCAGGTGGTCAGCAATCCTGAATTCCTTCGCGAAGGCTCCGCCGTCCAGGATTTTCTCTCGCCCGATCGCATCGTCATCGGCGGCGAATCGCCCGAAGCCTTCCGCATCATGCGCCGGCTCTATGACCCGATCGTCAAGCGCGAAGAAGCCTTCATGACCATGAATTGGGAGTCAGCCGAGCTGACCAAGTATGCCGCCAACGCAATGCTCGCCGCCCGCATTTCGTTCATGAACGAAATGACTGTGCTATGCGAACACTACGGCGCGGATATCGAAGAGATTCGCAAGGGCATCGGCTCCGATTTCCGCATCGGGCCGGCCTTCCTTCGCGCCGGCTGCGGCTACGGCGGCTCATGCTTCCCCAAAGACGTCGCCGCCCTCGAGCACATCAGCAAGGCTGCCAATTACGAGAGCCTGTTCGTCAACGCGATTCAGACCGTCAACAAGAATCAGAAACGCCGCTTTGCCGACAAGATCATCGAAAAGCTCGGCCGCCCGATCCAGGGTGCGACCATCGCCGTCTGGGGCCTGGCGTTCAAAGCCGACACCGACGACATCCGCGAGTCGGCCGCTATCGATGTGATCCGTCATTTGATCGACAAGGGCGCACATGTTCGTGCCCACGATTTTAAGGCGATGGAAAACATGAAGGCCATCTTCAAGGAAGAAGTCGAGTGGTGCCATGATCCAGTGTCGGCTGCCGCCGGCGCTGATGCGGTGGCGCTCATCACCGATTGGCCCCAGTACACGACGCTGCCCTTCCGCAAGATCGCCGCGACCATGAACACGCCGCTGATCTTCGACGGCCGCAACTGCCTGCACCGCGACATCATGCGTGAAACCGGATTCCAGTATTACCCCATGGGCCGCCCCTGCATCGAAAACTCGCTTCGGCTGAAGCACAAAGTCTAAGCAGAACTTTGTTCAATCCCGCATTCTAAAGGTTCGGCACAGGCTGCCGAACCTTTTCATTTCGCCACAGACTGCGAGCCGGTTTTCCGGTATCGGCGATCGGGAGATTGGGCTACGATGCCCCTTTGCGATTCCTTGATTTCCTCAGGCTTTACCCGCGAGGAGCGTTGCGCGGTTTGGGCGATGGCACCGGCAGGCAAGATTGGACGTCATGGCACATCAAAACTCCGCAAGAAGGCGCATGGGCCTGAACCGGCGACACGACATGCCGGGACGGGGAAACGGTCAGGGCAAACGCGAATCAGCAGGCGCGTCCGCGCCTTCGCGGCGTGCGGCGCGCAGACGGCCCAAGCCGGCTGATTTCCGCGTCATCGTCATCGGCGCATCGGCCGGCGGCGTCGAGGCGCTCAGCCGCGTGATCAGCCCGCTCTCACCCAACTTTCCCGCCGCCATCTTCGTCGTCCTGCACATTTCCCCGTCGGGGCCGAGCCTGCTTCCCCATATTCTTTCGCGCGCGGGGCGCATTGCGGCCGTGCACGCCCGCGACGGACTCGAGATCACGCCGGGCCGAATCTACGTCGCGCCGCCCGATCATCATCTGCTGATCAAGCCCGGGCACATGGTCGTCGCGCACGGCCCGCGCGAGAACAACGCCCGCCCGGCAATCGATCCGTTGTTTCGCACCGCCGCCCGCAGCTACGGCCCATGGGTCGTGGGCGTCGTGCTGTCGGGCGGGCTGGATGATGGCACCATGGGGCTGATGGATGTCAAGCGATTTGGCGGCGTGGCGCTGGTCCAGGATCCCGACAACGCCATGTTTCCCAGCATGCCCAGCAGCGCCATCGAGAACGTTCAGGTCGATCGCGTGCTGCCGGTGGATGAGATTGGGCCGCTTTTGGACCGGCTGGTGCGCGAGCCGCTTCCGGCCGACCAAGGAGCCTTGAATATGGCGCGCCACCAAGCCGATGAGCCCGACATTGCCGAAGTCGGCAATGACGAGTTGAAAACGAAAAACCTCGACGGTCCGCCCTCGAAGTTCACCTGCCCCGAATGCGGGGGCGCCTTGTGGGAGCTGCAAAATGGCAAGCTTCTGCGCTATCGCTGCCATATCGGTCACGGCTACACTGCTGAAAGTTTGATGGCGGCCCAGGGCCAGCGGCTGGAAGAGGCGCTGTGGAGCGCGCTGCGGGCGCTGGAGGAGACGGCCGGGATGCGCCGCCGAATGGCAGCGCGAGCGCGCAAGGGCAGTTGGGAGTTGATCGCCCACCGATACGAAGAGCAGGCCAAGCAGGCCGAGCTGCGGGCTGGGCTGGTTCGATCCGTCCTGGTGGAGAAAATACCGGGGCAGACGCCCGAGGAAGCGGCGGACGCGATTCAGAAAACAGCCGCCCAGGCGCGCGATTGGAGCGCCGGAAAAGCCAGGCCCCGGCAGAAGGTCAAAGTTCCGCCGGGCCCGCCCAAGCCGCCCGACCCAGACAGCAATTTAATGAACCTGCAACCGCTCACGCAGAGCAGCAACGGAAATTCCGGTGGATCGGGATCGCGGGCTGGAAAAGTTCTAAAGCGGCGCGGGGCGGCTGAAAGAGGCCAGAATGGCAAAAAGAGTGAGGCCCACTAAAAAGGAAAATGCAAAGACGCCGCGACTTCGCCCAAACCGATCAGCAAAGCGGTTGCCCAAATCTTCCCCGGCCCTTTCGCGCTTGCCAGCCACCACAAAAACACCGACGCCCAACGATGGCGCGCCATCGTTGCCAGCCACCCATCGCGGCAATTCTCCCGCGCCCAAAAGCGGGGCAGCGCCCAAAAGCGGGACAGGTGCGATTACGCCCAAAAGCGTGACGCCAAAAAGCGGGACGGGTGCGCTTAAAATCAGGTCCGGCGCAAATGTCTCCGCGCGGCCAGCCAAAACGCAGCCGCGCAACATCCCTGGTTTCACCGTCGTCGGCGTCGGCGCTTCGGCCGGTGGACTCGAGGCCTTTTCGCAATTGCTCCGCGCGCTGCCGGCTGATTCCAACGTCGCGGTCGTCTACGTTCAGCATCTTGCGCCGCGCTACGAAAGCTCCCTGGCCGCGCTGCTGGCCGAGGCGACGCACATGCCCGTGGCGCAGGTGACCGACCGGATGCCGCTCAAATCCAGGCATGTCTACGTCATCCCCCCCAACGCTTTTTTGCACATTTCCAAGGGGCTGCTTCGGCTGACGCCGCGCCCCGAAGGCCGCTCACAGCATGCTCCGATCGATCACTTTTTCCGCTCGCTGGCCGAGTATGCCCAGCAGCGCGCGGTGGGCGTGGTGCTGTCCGGCACCGATTCCGACGGCGCGGCCGGCCTGCGCGAGATCAAGGCGGTGGGCGGCATCACCTTTGCCCAGGAGCCGGCGTCGGCCAAATTTGACGGCATGCCCCGCGCCGCGATCTCGACCGGCGCGGTCGATACCGTTCTTCCACCGGCCGCGATCTCCCAGGAACTGGTGCGCATCGCCCGCCATCCCCTGCTGCGCCACGTGAAGGCGCGTATTGCTGAGCCGGAGCTGGCCGTTACCGATGAGCAGTGGCGGCGAGTTTTTGAGCTGCTGCGCTCGGCCAGCGATGTGGATTTCACGCACTACAAGCAGCCCACCCTCCAGCGCCGGCTCCAGCGGCGCATGGTCCTGCACAAGGCAACCAGCGTAGACCAATATCTCCGCTACCTTCAGCAGAACTCCTCGGAGGTCAACGCGTTGTACCAGGACATCCTGATTCACGTGACGCGGTTTTTCCGCGAGCCGGAATCGTATGCGTTCCTGTCCAGCCACGTCTTCCCGCAGATCGTGCGCGACCGCGGAAGCAGCGATCAGCCGATCCGCGTCTGGGCGCCCGGCTGCTCGACGGGCGAAGAGGCCTATTCGCTTGCAATTTGCCTGCTCGAATTCCTGGGCGACAACGCGACCGGCACGCCCGTCCAGGTCTTTGCCACCGATGTCAGCGAGTCTGCCGTCGAGCAGGCACGGGCGGGGATTTATCCCGAAAGTATTTCCGCCGACGTGTCGCCCGAGCGGCTGCGGCGCTTTTTCAACAAGGTGGACGGCAGCTACCGCATCAGCAAAACGGTGCGCGACATCGTGGTCTTTGCCCGCCAGGATCTCACGCGCGATCCGCCGTTTTCCAAGCTCGATCTGATCGTCTGCCGTAATGTGCTGATTTACCTGGGCGCGATTCTTCAGAAAAAGCTGATGAACGTGTTCCACTATGCGCTGAAGCCGACCGGCTTTCTGATCCTGGGCGCATCGGAAAGCATCGGCTCGCACTCTGATCTGTTCGCGATGGCCGACAAGCAGCACAAGGTTTACACCAAGAAGATGACCGGCATCCGGATGAACATGAATTTCACGTCGGCCGATCATGGATCGGCACGATTCGTGGAGGCCGGTCTGAAGCCCGAGCGCGACGGGCGCGCCAACTCGAATATTCTCAGCGAAGCCAATCGCGTGGTGCTCGGCAAATACGCCCCGCCGGGAGTCATCGTCGATGAGGATTCGCAGATCATTCAGTTCCGCGGGCAAACCGGTCCGTTTCTGGAGCCGGCGCCCGGCGAGGCAAGCCTGAACCTGCTGAAAATGGCGCGCGAAGGGCTGCTGTACGAACTGAGATCGGCCTTGAAGGACGCCCGCCGAACCGGCGTCACCACCCGGCGCGAGGGGCTGCGCATCAAATACAACGGCCATATCCTGGACGTGAATATCGAAGTCACGCCGCTGCTGCCGGCCAACGACCAGCGCCATTTTCTGGTGGTCTTCGAGGATATTTCCGACCAGTTGCAGGCGGCCGACGGGAAGCCTTCACCTCCGAAAGGCAAAGGTCGCCCGCCGGCGCGATCGCCGGCAAAGGGCAACGGACAGGAACAGGACGGAGAAGTCAATCGGCGCGTCTTGCGTCTCCAGCAGGAACTGGCCGCCAGCCGCGAATATCTGCAATCCATCATCCAGGACCTCGAGGCCGCCAACGAAGAACTCCAATCGGCTAATGAGGAAATCCTCTCCAGCAACGAAGAGCTTCAAAGCACCAATGAAGAGCTGGACACAGCCAAAGAGGAATTGCAGAGCACCAACGAGGAACTGAACACGGTCAACGAAGAACTCCAGGAGCGCAACGGAGAGCTCAGCCGGGCCAACAGCGACCTGGTGAACCTGCTGTCGAGCGTGCAGATCGCGGTGGTCATGGTGACCTCCGACCTGCGCATTCGCAGGTTTACGCCGATGGCCGAGCACGTACTGAACCTGATCCCGACCGACATCGGCCGCCCCATCGGCGATATCAAGCCCAACATCGACCTGTCGGATCTGGAGAGCCTGATCCTCCAGGCGATCGACTCGGTCAGTCCCGTCGAGCGGGAGACGCGCGACCGCCAGGGAGTGCGTTACCTGGTCCGCATCCGCCCGTACAAGAGCCTGGAAAATCGGATCGACGGAGCGGTGCTGGCGCTGTTCGATCTGGACATGGCCCGCCGTTTTGACGCCGGCCCCGCCGGACGGCCTACGCTGGAAGGACTGCTGGCGGTGGCGCGCGAGCCGATGGCGGCGTTGGACGGAAAAGCGAATTTGCTGGCGGTCAATAAGGCTTTTGGCCAGGCGTTCAATATCACCGCCGAGGGGGCGGCAGGGTATCCAATATACGAGCTGGCAAAGGGACAATGGAACATCCCGCAACTGCACGAATTGCTCGAGCGCACGCTCCCTCGGCAGCGGCGTGTAACCGACGTTACCATCGAGCACGAATTCGCAGGCATGGGGCGCGTTAAATTGATCATTAATGCTCAACGCGTCGGCGGAGGCGAACAGGGCGAATTCGAGCTGGTCCTTCTTTCCATAAATTCTGTTGATGGAAATCCGGCTGGCGCTTAATGTGCTGGCAGTTCGTTTCGCGAGTTGTCGAAATCCGCGGCCGCAGGCGGCCGTGCATGTCCGCGGGAAAGAAATCAAGCCGCCAGCGCAGCCGATCAGACGGCCGCAAGTCAGGGGACGCCGAGCCATGAAGAAGCAGGGCGGCCGCAAAACATCGGGTCGCAGCGGCGCTAAGCGACGGTCGCCCTCGGCCACCGACAACGGCCCCTTGAAGGTGGCGCGCCTCACCCACGATTTGCAGGTTCATCAGGAAGAGCTGGAAATCCAAAACCGCCAGTTGGTCGAATCGCAGCGCCTGCTCGAGGATTCGCGCGACCGCTATGCCAGCCTCTATGACTTTGCCCCCGTTCCCTACGTCACGCTTTGCGCTCACGGCGTGATCCGCGAGATCAACCTGACGGGAGCGAGGCTGCTGGGGCATTCAAGAGACCGGCTCATCGACCGCCCTTTCGTGCTGTTTGTCGCGCCTCCCTATCGACGGTCGTTCCTGAATCATCTCACGCGCTGCCGCGACGCGAAGGCCCCCCCGGCCACCGAATTGGTGCTGGTCACGCCCGACGAGAAGCAGGTGCCCGTCGAGCTGCGCACCAGCGATGGAACGATGTTCAGCGCGGACCGCACGCTTTATCTGTCGGTCCTGATCGACCTGACCGACCGCAGGCGGCTCGAACGCGAACGCGAGGAACTGCGGGCGACGTCGCGCAGCGAGCGGCTGCTCCGCGCCATCCTCGAAAACCTGCCGGTGGCGGTATGTGTGGTTGGCACGGAGGGCCAGTCGCTGGTTTTCAATGAAGCCTGCCGCGCGGTCTGGGGCATCTCGCCCGGTGCGCCGCTCCCGCCACGCGACCAGGAGGGATCGGACGCGCAAACCCACAAGCGGCTGCAACCCGATGAATGGCCCGTCAGCCAGGCGCTCAAGGGCCGCCAGGTGCTGCGGCGAATGATCAATCTACATGGCTTTGATGGCGCCCGGCGGGTGGTGATCCAGTCGGCAATTCCGCTGCTGGATGAGTCGGGGGCGGTAACCGGCGCGGTGGAAGTCACCGAAGACGTCACGCGGCTGGTGACGGCGCAGGCCGCCGCCCGGGCGCGCCAGGAGCAGTTGCAGGCCGCATTCGATGCCGCTCAACTGGGCTTCTGGGACTGGGACCTGGCCAGCGATCAGGTCACCTGGTCGGGGCCGTTCGAGCAACTCTTTTCGCCGGAGGCCGGTCAGCACACCAGCCACTCGGCCGATTTTATTCGCCGGGTTCATCCGGAAGATTTGCCCGACGTGCGGGCCGCCGTTGAAACGGCGCAGGATCGGCATGGGCCGCTCGAAATCGAGTTCCGCGTCGTTCAGGCTGACGGAGCAATTCGATGGCTTGCCTCGCGCGGTCGCTTTGCCTACAAGGCCGATCGCGCGGTGCGCATGACCGGAATTCTGATTGACGTGACGGCGCGCAAAACTGTTGAAATCGAACTTCGGCAGGCCAAGGAGGCAGCCGAGCAGGCCAGCCGCCTGAAGGACGATTTCCTGGCCACCGTCAGCCATGAGCTGCGCACGCCGCTGAGCGCCATCATGCTCTGGGCCCATTTGGCGCGCACGACGATCACCGACGAGCAGGAAAAGAATGCAGCGCTCGATACCATCCTGCAAAGCGCCAAGGCGCAGTCGCAGATCGTCGATGACCTGCTCGACATTGCCCGCGGCATCGCTGGAAAGCTGCGGCTGGATCTGAAGCCGGCGTCACTGGCGGCGCCGGTGTGGGCCGCGATCGAATCGGTGCGCCCCTCCGCCCAGGCCAGGCAGGTGGAGTTGACGGCAGACTTTGCCCCTGATCTGCCCAATGTCCAAATCGACGCCGATCGCATCCAGCAGGTGGCGTGGAACCTGCTGAACAACGCCATTAAATTTACCCCGCCGGGCGGGAAGGTATCGGTGACGGTATCGTTGGAGAAAGGCGCGGATGGAGCCTATCTGGCGCGCCTCAGCGTTGCCGACACCGGCGCAGGGATCGCTCCGGAATTTCTGCCGCATATTTTCGATCGCTTTCGCCAGGCCGAATCGGGAACCACGCGCGTGTATGGCGGGCTGGGGCTGGGACTGTCGATCGCGCGCGAACTGACGCAGATGCACGGCGGGACCATCCGTGCCGAAAGCGCCGGCCTGGGCCGGGGAACGACCTTCATCGTGGAACTCCCGCTGCGCGTCGAGGTGCTGGCGGAGAGGCCGGCCGATGCGCCGGGCATCAGCGGGCAGTCTTTGGAAGGCATGGACGTGCTGGTGGTCGAGGATGATTCGGACACCCGAACGGCACTGGGGCAATTGCTGGAGTCGGCCGGCGCGACGGTGCGGACCGCGCCGTCGGCGGCCGCCGCGGTCGAGTCCTTTTGCGCACATCCCCCCGATGCGCTCGTCAGCGATATCGCGATGCCCGAACAGGACGGATACGTGATGATGCGCCGGCTGCGGCAGATCGAATCCGATGCGCTTCCGCCGCGCCCAAGATCGCGCCGCAAAAACAGCGCAGGCGCGGCGCGAAAGCATGTCCCGGCGCTTGCCCTGACCGCCCACGCCCGGCCCGAAGATCGCGCCAAGGCCATCGAAGCCGGGTATCAGACGCACCTGGCCAAACCGGTCGATCCCGAACATCTCATTTCCGCCGTCGCCGCGCTGTGTAAACCCGGACATCGACCTGGATCCGGTTCAAATCGCGTGTAGCGCAGCAGACTTCTCGCAATTGTTTAACCGTCGCGCGTTCTCTCGCGTTTAGCCGCTACCGCTTGCGGTGCGCGTCGAACGACGTGAAGGGCAATCGCATTTCGAGAGCGACGAGCAGCGCACCTCGCTTCTTCAAGCGGAGATCTGCGCTCCATACTCCTGGACGCGCACCGCAAGCGGTTGCGGCTAAACGGCAGAGGACTCCGCTTCGCGTCGGCGGTCGAAGTCAAACAGTCTTCGGTCGATAAACCAGCGCCACCAACTGTCGATCCAAATCCGGCATCAGCGCTTCCAGCGGCGTGCGCTGTTTGAATCGCGCAATCAGAATCGTCCAGACCAGCAGAGCGCCAGCAATGCTGATGTTCTGCCAGGAATAGAAGTCCCACGACAAATGCGTGTTATCGAAGGCCCACCGCGAGAACGGCCAGAAATAATAAATTCCCCACCGCGGCCCCGATCCAAACACATCCAGCAGCAAATGCAGATGGAAAAAGAGAAGATACAATATGAATACCCATACACTTCGCCCCGCCAGCAGCGCCAGGATCGCGCAGACGATCATCCCGAACGGCAGGTTATGACAGGCGACGTGATGCCAATTCAAAAACGCCTCGCGCCCGCCCAGGATGCTCAATCCATCCAGATCGGGAATGGTCGTCGCGATCATGCACATCAGCCGCTCGCGCGGCCCGAGCTTCGGAATCAGGTTGGACAAACACCAGCCGGACATGATGTGGGTGGGGATGTGCATTGGCTCCCTTTTGAGAGTTATATCGCCCAGACGGAGGGAGAGTTACCTTCGAATCGACATTTGGCTCCCAATAAAACGAGCGACCGGGTATGATCGCGATCGAATACGTTACCTTCACAAGTCACAAAAGAACCTTTGGGGGTTCGCCGATGTTGCAGGCCGCTGTAGAGACAAAACAGAGTGCAAAGCCGCGCCAGAAAAAGTTTGATCCGCAGGCGTTGTTCCAGTCGCTGCATGCCC
>JANWHF010000236.1 GCA_025450555.1 Tepidisphaeraceae bacterium
GAACTTCAATCCTGCGAGACGGAAAGCTGATCCATGCCTTCACGAAGCACGCCGCGAAATCGATTGGCCAAGCCATTGCCCGACGAATGGCGGCGCTTCCTCGTGGATCATGGTGTTCCAAAGCGCAAATACACCGCCGTCTGCAATGCGAATTTGGATGATGGTCGTGTCATCAACGACTTGATCATCGAAGAAGGATGGGTGATCGCGATCGGTCGATCGGGGCTCGCAGGGATCTTCGAGCAGCGCATCACGTTTGATCCGCGCAGCATTACCGAACTGCAAATCATCCAGGTGGCATGATCGTATTTACCCGCCGGTTCGGCGCGGCACGCCACTGCGGTTCACGTCGGCGCCAAAGGTCTGGCCCTTGCCCACCTGATTCAGGCTGCCGAACGGAAGATTCATCTTCTTGTGCGGCGCGGTCTTCTGAAGGAAGGATGCCGGCGCCTGGGAATGCGGCTTGTTGAGGTTTTCCTTCAACTGCTTGAACGCGCTGCTTTCGGGCTGGCGCTGCTCTCCCTCGCGTGCGTCGCCCAATGCACCGCGTTGCGCCACAAGCTTGGCCGCGTTCTGAGCGGCAAGCGATGTATCGACCAATGGCGACGACGGCGCAGCTGCCGCTTTCGCAATGGCCTTCTTTGCGGCTGGTTTCTTTGAAGCGGCGGGCTTTGCGGCAGCGTCAGCCGCTTTGGGTGCCTTGGTCGCTTCGTCCTTTTTATTTTCCGATTTGGCTTTAGCCATTCAAGTTGCTCCTATTGCACCAGATTCTATTCCCCATCATCGGTCTGGCAACTATTGAGCAAAAGCACCTCGGCCGATTTGACGGGCGGCCCTTCGGACCGTAAATTTGCCGACCTTTCCCGGCTAAGATACGTAATTACGGTAAAGGTAGCCGACAATCGGGCCGGTTGATGGCGGGCATGGGCCTGTCTGAATTCGCTCACCCTCAGCAATTTTAAGGAATTTAAAAGCAATGCGAGCCAGTGATATTCGTCGAGGCCAGGCTGTCATCATCGACAGCAAGCTCTACGTCGTGACCAACGCCGACCACAACACCCCCGGCAACCTCCGGGCCAAGGTGCAGTTCAAGCTGCGCGATGTCAGCAAGGGAACCATTCAGGACAAGCGCGTCGGCGCAACGGATGATATCCAAACCGCGACCCTCGACCGTCGCCAGGTGGAATACCTCTACAGCGACAATGACGGCCACGTCCTGATGGATCTCGAAACCTACGACCAGAACACCATCCCCCGGGAAGTGTTCGGCGATGACATCAAGTATCTCAAGCCCAATACCCAGCTCATGGCGATGTTCCACGAAGGCAAAGTAGTTTCCTACGAAATGCCCAAGACGGTGGACCTGAAGGTGACCGATACGCCCCCCGCCATTAAAGGTGCGACGGCCACCAACCAACTCAAGGATGCAACGCTGGAAACGGGGCTCAATACGCGAGTCCCGCCCTTCATCGAAATTGGAGAGACGATTCGCGTGAACACCGAAACCGGCGAATATCTCAGCCGGGCGTAGGCCAGTTGATATGGAAATCCACAACGAAGAAAAAGCCCGGGATCAGTCCCGGGCTTTCTTATTGTTCGTTGCAAATCGAGCTGGCCTTCATGCATGCCCCGCAAAATCGGATTCGTGCTCTTTATCCATCGCCTCTTTGAGCGGGACGAGCTGTTTGACGATCTCGGTCAAAAGCCGAATCTGCGACATCGTCGCATCGACGCGCACGATGCGATCCTTGGGATACGTATCGAGCACGGGACGCGTTTCCTTCTCGTAGACCTCCATGCGTTTGCGGATCACTGAATCGCTGGCGTCGTCGAACCTGTTTTCCTTAAGCGCCCGGCGCTTCAGACGCTCGACCATCTTGTTCAGGTCCGCGCGAAGATAAATGATCTTCACGACATCGATCGTGTCTTCCAGAAGCTGGCGCTGTTTAAGATTCCGCGGCAGCCCGTCGAGGACGAGGAACTCAGTCTCGGGACGGAACTGATTGATCATTTCCAGGCCTTGGATGTACTGCCTCCAGAGCTTGACGGTGAATTCATCGGGCACCAGCTCTCCGCGGCTGGCATATTCCCAGAACTTGCGCCCCATTTCGCTTTGCAGATCGAGCGAGCGGAAAATGTCGCCGGTGGCGCTGTGATAAAAGCCGGGGATGTTGCCCAGGATTTTGCCCTGGGTTCCCTTGCCGCTACCGGGCGCGCCGAAGAGGAGAATGGTGCGATAGCGCTTCATAGTCGGAGTTTCAAAAGTCAATTGTTCTTCGAAACGAGATGCAAAGCCGGCGCTCGATGAATGCCTGCCGTTACCGTTGCCGTTCCCATTTCCTATTGTAGCACTCGCGGTCATGCTGCGTTTCATCGGCCCTCCGGATGGACGGGCAAAAGGCAAATCGCCCGTTAGGCAACACTACCTCATAAACCCTCCGCGACAACGACCGATAACCTGCATAGTTCTTATCTGACGTGAGCATCAACTCTCTTCCTTATCCCGCAGCTTGGCCAGGACGGAGTAGTCTTCCAGGGTTGTCACATCGCCAGCCACCTGGCCATTGGTGGCCAGTTCCTTGAGCAGGCGGCGCATGATCTTGCCGCTGCGCGTTTTGGGCAATGCCTCGGCAAAGCGAATCTGGTCCGGCTTGGCCAAAGATCCAATCTGCTTGCCGACCCAATTGATCAGCTCCTTCTTGAGCTCTTCGTTGGGCGTTTTGTCGGCATCGAGCGTGACAAAGGCGGCAATGCCCTGCCCCTTCATTTCATGAGGCATGCCCACCACCGCCGCCTCGGCAACGGAAGGGTGGGCGACCAGCGCGCTCTCGATTTCCATCGTGCCCAAACGGTGGCCCGATACATTGATGACATCATCGACGCGCCCCATGATCCAGAAATAGCCATCCTGATCGCGACGCGCGCCGTCGCCGGTGAAATACATGTTCGGGACGTCGCTCCAATACTGCTTCTGATAGCGATCGGGATCGTTGAAGATGCCGCGAAGCATGGCAGGCCAGGGCTTGCGGATGACCAGCAACCCGCCCTGGTTCGCAGCCATCTCTTTTCCGCTTCGATCGACGATTGCTGCATCGACACCAAAGAAGGGTAACGTCGCGGTGCCGGGCTTCGTGGGCGTCGCGCCCGGCAGCGGCGTGATCATGATCATGCCGGTTTCGGTCTGCCACCAGGTATCAACGATCGGGCATCGCCCATGCCCGACGACATCGCGATACCACATCCAGGCTTCCGGATTGATTGGCTCGCCGACCGTTCCCAGAAGTCGCAGCGAACGAAGGTCGTGCCGATCGACAAATTCGCGCCCCGCGCGCATGAAAGCGCGGATCGCCGTTGGTGCCGTATAGAAGATCGTCACGCGATGCCGTTCGATGAGCGACCAGAATCGCGAAAAATCAGGGAAATTAGGCGCGCCTTCGTACATCAGCGTCGTTGCGCCATTACTGAGCAATCCATAGACGACGTAGCTATGACCGGTGATCCAGCCGACGTCGGCCGAACACCAGTAGACATCGTCGGGGCGGAGATCGAAGACATATTTTGAAGTGCTCTGGACGCCCAGCAAAAAGCCGCCAGTTGTATGCAAAATGCCTTTGGGTTTTCCGGTCGAGCCGCTGGTGTAGAGAACAAAAAGCGTATCTTCCGCATCCATCGGCTCGGCCGGGCATTCCGTGCTTTGTTTCTGCACGAGCTCATGCCACCAGACATCGCGTCCTTCAACCCATTGAATCTTGTGTGGCCGCTCCGGCGTAGCCCCGACTCGCTCGAGCACGATCACCTTGCGCACGCGATTGGTCTTGGTCAGCGCATCATCCACATTCTGCTTCAGCGGAACGATCTGCCCGCGCCGAAAACCTCCATCGGCTGTGATGATGATGTCGCTCTGCGCATCCTCAACGCGATCGGCAATGGCCTGACTCGAGAATCCGCCGAAGATGACGGAGTGAGCCGCGCCAATTCGCGCGCAGCCGAGCATGGCCACCGCCGCCTCGGGGACCATGGGCATGTAGATCGTGACGCGGTCGCCCTTCTTCACGCCCAGCGACTTGAGGCCATTGGCAAATCGGCAAACCATGTCCCGAAGCTGCTGATAGGAAATGCGATGAACCGCCCCGCCGGTGCCCGGCATTCCGCCGACCGGCTCGCCTTCCCACAGAATCGCGGCTTTGTCACCATTGCCGCGTTCAATCTGCAAATCGAGGCAGTTGTAGCTGACATTCAGCTTTCCGCCGACGAACCATTTGGCAAAAGGCGGCTTCCAATCGAGTACGCGATCCCATTTCTTGAACCAATGAAGCTGCTCGGCCATCTTCCCCCAGAAGGCCTCGGGGTTCTCGATCGACTCCTTGTACATCTGCCGGTACTCGTCGATCGAATGCACATGCGCCGACTTCGAGAATTCCATCGGCGGCGGAAAGACGCGCTGTTCCTGCAAGACTGAATCAATCGCACCCGATGATGCATCGGACATGTCACGCTCCTGAAACGAGGGTTGAAGCCGGCAGTATAAAACTATCCCTGATACACCGCCACGCCCGCCGGTGGGAGTTTACGGGTTCCCACCAGAAATGTCGCGCCGCGTTTGGCCGGCACATCGACCGCATGGTCATTGAAATTCAGGAAGATCTCGTACGGACCACTTCGGATGAGCTGTGTGCGATACGGAAGCACGGTTGCTTTCAGCTTCCATGCGACCGCAATTCTCTCGACCAGCGATTCCACAAAAGGCCGCTCGGCACAGACGCCGCAGTAGATGACTTGTCCCTTGCCTCGGCCGCAGCGCGTCACCGCCGCGGCGCCGGCATAAAATTGGTCGGCGTAGCGCGCGATCACTTTCGCGTCTTCATTCGCATACAAGATGTCGCCCCAAATCCCCCACGGATATTTTTTGCCGTCCATTTCGACTTCACCGAATTTTCCATCCGGCAGACTGTCATAGGCTTCGATCGAGCCGCCAATCAACGGCAGAATCGGCGCCGCCAGCTTTCCTTCAAAAAGCTGCCCATTGCGATCCATCAATCCGGTTCGGCAGGTCAAAACGAGCATCCCACCTTCGTGAGCAAAACCGTCGAGCCGCTTGATGATCGGGTCATCCACCATCTGTAATCCCGGCGCGACGATCATCTTCAGCCCATCGGGCCAAGGCGAATCCGGCCGAATGATTTTCACGCGCAGCCCCGCCTTGCAGAGCGCGCCGTACCAGGTGAGCAGCCATTGGTTGGCATCCCACCGCTTTGCCTGCGGAAGCGTCTGGAAATACCAAAGCTGCTCGAAATCAAAGAGGAGCCCCACTGTCGTATCCGGATCGATCTTCGATGGGTCATTTGGAATCTTCGACAGATCCAGCCGTTTCATTTCCCCAATCGTGGCGGCAAATTCGCGTCCGCCGACGCTTGGCGTCACGCCATCCGGCCCAACCAGTCCTTCATGAAACAGCTCAATGCCAAAGCGAGGCTGGCGGTATCGATACGTCGTGACGAATTCTGCTCCATGAGCGAACGCCGTCCAAAGCCAGAGCTTCACCGCGCCGGGATATTGCAGAACCGGATATCCGCTCCAGTTGATATGGCCCGGCTGAAGCTCCATCTGTCCCCATCGGCCGTTGTAGCTGGCCATCTGGTCGTGCATGAAACCCAGCAGCGACGGATCGCCGAGGCGGAAGTATTCGGTCGTGGGATTCTTTTCCTTTCCCGTCACCGGATAAGCGTCCCAGCTCATGACCGTCAGGTCTTCAGCCATGTCGGCTGGATTGCAGTCGGGGTGCATCGCCATGAAGTTAGTCGTGATGAAGCGCTCGCCGATGCCTCTTTCTTTGAGGATGTTGGCCTGAAGCCGGTTGAAATCGGCAAAGGCCCAGGACCAGAAGCGCGAGGCATCGAGACTTTGGTGCGGGTTGGCATATTTCGGATCGCGCAATGGCGGGAGCTTCACCTGTTCAAACTTGCTGTACTGGGTACTCCAGAACTGACACCCCCAGGCATCGTTGAGGCGCTCAATTGTTTCATAGCAACGACGCAGCCACTGCTGAAAAGCAGCATGAGCCGCCGGTGATTGGTCGAAGTTTCCGGAGTATTCATTGTCGATCTGCCAACCGATCACCGCCGGATGTTTGGCGAATCGATTGGCCAGTGCCGTGACGATCCGCGCCGTCGCCTCCCGCATCGCGCCGGACACTGGTGAATAGTGCCTTCTGCCCCCAAATCGCATCGGCTGGCCAAACTCATCCTGCGGCAGCACATCCGGATGCTCTTCCACCAGCCAGATCGGCGGTGCCGCGGTTGGCGTACAGAGAATCACCTTCAGCTTCCGCTTTGCCGCCAGCTCGACGCATCGCTCCAGCCAATCCAGCTCAAACTGCCCGGCCCTGGGCTCCATTTTGGCCCAGGCGAACTCACCCATATGGACCAGTTGCAGGTCCATCGCGGCGATGTTGCCAAAGTCCCTCTCCCATTGATTTTCCGGCCATTGTTCGGGGTAGTAATAGGTTCCAATTCTCATTTCTTTGTTTCCAAAACGAGCCCAGACCGGCCGTTATACCCCCGGCACCGGCCGAATGTCAGTGCAAAGGATTCTCAGGAAAAATCAAAAAGCTGGTGCATAATGGATGACCATGGGTACTGGGTTGGCGTAATATTGGAGCAGCCCAGAATGGCCCCAACTGCCGCCGGCATCGCGTCTGCATGCATGAGGTGGTAGCGGGAGAAAATTATCGGTCCGGAGCGTCGTCGTTCGATATTAGGCGAGTAACGGAGGAGCCCAAACGGCATGGCTTACCTGGTTTTCAGCGCAAAAGGCCACGAGCTTGGCCGCCGACCTTTGACCGAATCCGCGGTCATTGGCCGGTCCCCCGAATGCGGAATGTCCGTTCGCGATATCCTTTTGTCGCGGCGGCATTGCCAGATCGAGCGATCCGGCGACGCATGGGTTTTGACTGATCTTGCCAGCAAGAATGGAACATTCGTCAAGGGCGAGCGCGTCGAACGCCACACCCTCAAAGATGGCCAATCGTTTGACATCGGACAGACCAGGGTTGTCTTCCATGCCGGGGATCTCGCGGGAACGAGCGCGGATGCGGGCAAGCCGATGAGTGCTTCCCGTCGTCCCAGCGATCCTTTTGAAGCCTTGAGTGGGACCGTCTCCGGCTTCGACTATGCCAAGACGCGCATGGATGCCCATCGCGTCATTCGCAAGACGGCCCGGCCTTTGAGCATGTTCCCCAAGCCCCAGCCCACCCCGGCCGATCCGCAGTCTTATGCCCAGGAAGATCTCTATTCCATGCTGACGGAAATCGCCGCCAGTTCATGGGACTCCATTTATAGCAGTGCTTCCCGCAAACCCGTCAGTCGCGTCATGCCCCGACCGGTCGTCCGCCCCACGATGACGA
>JANWHF010000237.1 GCA_025450555.1 Tepidisphaeraceae bacterium
CTGGATTTCCCCTTAGAGCGAATCTAGATTGATCGCCATGGACGGCGCGTTGCGCGATCGGGTGATCGTCATTATCGGCGGTACGACCGGGATGGGCCTGTCGGCGGCCAAAGCCTGCGCGAGTGCCGGTGCGAAACTTGTTATCGTCGGACGCGATGCGCCGGAAACTTCGGCGGCGGCTTCGACGCTTGGCAAGGGCGTCTGCGCCATGACCGGCGATGCGACGCAGCCGGCGAGCGCAGTTCGGGCGATTCGCACAGCCGTCGATGAATTTGGCCGGCTCGATGGTCTGTATCACGTGGCCGGCGGGAGCGGGCGCGGCGCGGGAGATGGTCCGCTGCATCAGATCACCGATGAGGGATGGGACTTCACGACGCGGCTGAATCTTTCGTCGCTGTTCTACTCCAACCGAGCCGCGGTCCAGCAGTTTCTGAAGCAAAAGACCGGAGGCAGCGTGCTCAATATGGGATCGGTGCTCGGCTGGTCACCTTCGCCAGAATTCTTTGCAACGCATGCTTATGCAACCGCCAAAGCCGCCATCATCGGGCTAACACAATCGGCCGCGGCTCATTACGCGCCACTTGGAATTCGTTTTAACGTCATCGCGCCGGGGCTGGTGCGAACGCCGATGGCGCAGCGGGCCGCCAATGATGCGAAAATCATGCAGTTCATAGAGGAAAAGCAGCCGCTGGATGGTGGCCGCATCGGCGCGCCCGAAGATCTGGACGCGGCTGTCGTCTATTTCCTTTCCGATCAATCAAAATTCGTAACCGGGCAGGTGCTGGCAATCGACGGCGGCTGGAGCGTGTGCGAAGGGCGGGAGCGCGCGGAAGGCGCGCCATGAAACAGGCCGAGGGATATGTGCTGGGGATTGACGTAGGCGTGACGAATGTCAAGGCAGTTTGTATTGATGCGATGCCGCAGCCGGGACCGTATCAAACCTATGAGAGGCCGACGCATGCCGAGCGAGCGGATTGGCCGAGCGGCGTGGCGGAATTAATCAAGACCATCGAAACGATCAACGGCCCATCGCGTGGCGTCGGGCTGGCGGCGCCAGGAATCGCTCATCCCGATGGCACGCACATCGCCTGGATGCAGGGGCGGCTGGCGGAAGTGCAGAACCTGAACTGGAGCGAATTTCTGAAACGTCCGGTGCCGGTGCTCAACGATGCCCAGGCTGCGCTTCTTGGCGAAGCATGGGTCGGCGCGGCACGCGGATCAGGCAACGTCATGCTCCTAACCCTCGGCACCGGCGTGGGCGGCGCGCTCATGGTCGATGGAAAACTCCTCAAAGGATTCTCAGGTCGAGCCGGACATCTCGGGCATATCAGTGTGAATCCCGACGGAGAGCTAGACATCGTCAATACACCGGGAAGCCTTGAGAGGGCGATTGGTAATTGCACTATTTCAGAGCGCACACATGGGCGCTTTGAGACGACGCACGATTTGATCGCGGCCTTCGAAGCGGGCGATACTGAAGCCGCTCGCGTCTGGCTGATGAGCATTCGCAGCCTGGCGGCGGCTATCGCATCGCTGATCAACGTCGTTGATCCCGAAGTCGTCGTGATCGGCGGCGGGATCGCTCAGGCCTCGTATGAAAGCCTGCGTGAGCCGCTGGCGCGCGAGCTGGAGCGGTTCGAATGGCGGCCATTTGGTCGAGGCGTTCGCATTGTCGCCGCCCATTGCGGATCATTTTCGGGAGCCGTTGGCGCGGCTAAAAATGCCTTGGATAAATCAGAACTATGACCACTCCTGCAACCGATTATCTCAACCGCTGTCGGGCGCTGGCCGATGCGGTCCAGTCACAGTTCCCGCAAATTCAGCAGGCGGCAGACTGGTTTGCCGACAGCATCGCGGCGGGGCGAATGGTGCACGTCTTTGGTTCTGGGCATAGCCGAATCATGGTCGAGGAAATGTGGCCGCGGTATGGCTCATTTCCTGGTTTCAATCCGATCGTCGAGTTGTCGCTGACGTTTCATACGCAGGTTGTAGGGGCAAATGGCCAGCGGCAGGCGATGTTCCTGGAGAACGTCGGCGGGCTGGCCGAACGTATCTTGCGGAATTTCGAGCTTTCGCCCCAGGACAGCGCGCTGGTCATCTCTTCCAGCGGCTGCAATCTGGTCCCAATTGAAATGGCGGAGGGATTTCGCAAGCGCGGGATCAAGACCGTCGCGATCATCAGCCGACTGCACTCTGAATCAAGTAAAAGCAACCATTCGCGTGGGATCAAACTTCAGGATGCCTGCGATCTGACGCTCGACACCGGCGCGCCGGTCGGCGATGCGATGGTCACGATTCCGGGCCTCAAAACACCTGTAGCTCCCGGCTCAACCGTAGGCGGCTGCATGCTGATCAACTGCATCAAAGCTGAAATCGCCCAGCGCCTGACGCAGCGGGGACAGCCTCCAAAAGTGCTGACAGCCGTCGCAGTAATCGGGACGCAACAGGCTGCGGAGTTATTTGAGGCGGCATACGACGAGCATGCGCGACGTCTGGCCAAACTTTATGAAAACCTTGGCCGCACTGCTGCGGATTGCGGTACGTAGAAACGCCAGTGGATCCAACCGCAGCCAATCCGCCAGGCGTGCGAACCGCGAACGTGCAACTCACCGTTCGCGGCCGAAAGCTCGGTGTGCGCATTTCCGTTCCGGATCGGGACGTCCGGCCCGCGGAGTTATTGCCTTTCTACCGCTCTATGTCTGAAGCCATGATGAACATGGTCACCCACGATGCGGCGGCTTCAGGATATTCGGTATCCTGCAAGGCCGGTTGCGGCGCCTGCTGCCGGCAGCTTGTTCCCATCTCGGCAATCGAAGCGCGCCGATTGGCAAAGCTTGTCGAGCAAATGCCTGAGCCGCGAAGATCGGAAATCAAGCGCCGGTTTCAGGAAGCAATCGAAAAAACCGCGCGGGCCGATTTACTGGCGCGGATGAGCAATCCGCAGGATGCCGATCCGCGGGCCATGCGCGAAATCAATCTGGAATACTGGAAGCTCCGCATTCCCTGTCCGTTTCTTGAAAATGAATCCTGCTCGATCTATGCGGACCGGCCCATCGCCTGCCGGGAGTTTCTGGTCGTATCCGATCCACGTCATTGCAGCGAAGACCGACCGGATAATGTGCGGGCCCTGGGACCACCCGCGGGGCCGATCTCGCATCGCCTGCCTCGCCCTTACCGATCGCCCGGCGGAAAGCCGATTGATTGGGTCCCATTAATCCTGTCGCTGGATTTTGCAATGCGGCATCGAAACGAGCCTGATGCGCGGCCGGCGACGCAGTGGGTGAACGAATTTTTTGAAGGGCTGCCGAAATAAGTGTTCGTTATGCGACAGCAATGATTTGAAAACTGTTGCAGAGACAAGGATCGGTCGCTAGCTTGATGAAACCCTGAAGCGGCGTGGCTCGACCATCTAACGGGGCAGGAATTGATAAGGGAGTTATATCGATGAAGAATTTAATCATTCTTGTGCTGCTGGTGGGGCTGGTTGCGGCTCTTTTTACGACTCGCCCGCAGCAGGCCGATTTCGAGAAATTCGCCCACAGTCGCAATCTGATCGATCCTCAACCCACGGCCAGCCAGACGCTGGTGCAGTCCCTTGAGCAAAAGGCGCAGTCCTACGTCGGCACAAACATCAGTCTCGTATCGCCGACCGATTCACTGCTGAAGAAGTGCACCTATCAGAACGATATGCTGTTCACCAACGTCCAGGAAAATGGGCAGACCATCTACACAGGCATTGCCGGCCACTGGTTCCAACGCGGATCGGGAGCCGCAGCGACACCCGCCTCAAAATAATGTTCGCAGCACCGATCATGTCGTATGTCAAGTCAGCTTTTAACTGTCTTGATCAATGATTCCATTGCTCGCAAATGGGCCGACAGCGCCGCTCGACCGGCTTTGGTCATCGAATACCAAGTCACGGGCTTTCGATCGACAAATTCCTTTTTCGCCGAAAGGTAGCCCGCCTCTTCGAGCTTTCGCAATTGCGCGCCGAGGTTGCCATCGGTTTCATCCAGCAGATTTTTGAGCCGGGAGAAGCTCATATTCTCGGCAGTGCTCAGCAGCACCAATGCCCCGAGCCGGCTGCGATGCTGGAGAATTGCATCCAGGCCGTTGAGTCCAGAAAGCGCAGAAGATGGTGGAGACTCGTCCATGGTGTCACCTACTTCCTGCTCAATGGGACTTGGCGGGCTGCGGCGGCAACGGCGCAGAGCGATGGAAGAACGTCGGCAGAATCAGCCCTATAGCGATGACCGCGCCGAGCATCGTCCAGCCATAATGCGGCACAAAACCGACGGCCAACCCGCCCGCAATCAACACCGGGCCGAGCCAGAGGAAGTAGGGGGCAATATGGACACCGGCCAGAAAGTAGACGATGCCGATCATGATGACGACGAGCTGGCCAACCTGTTGACCGCTCAGCGTCTTGAAAATCATTCCAGTTGCCAGCGACGCGGCGATGGCCAATACGACGCCGACGCCAAAGTGCAGGCCAAGGCGACGTCCCATCGCGGGATCATATTCACCTTCTCTGCGCGCCCAGCGTCGGCTCAGGAATGCACTCAAAAATCCTCCGGCGATTCCTGCCACCAGGAAAAAGATTGAGGCGACGGCGGGGCGGATATCGATCAGCGCGTAGCCAACCAGGACGTAAATTGCCCAAAGCCAAAGGACCGGGGCTGGCCCGTTTGACGATCGCTGCTGCCGGGCGACGGTGCCGCGGATGTAGGCCAGATCGCTTTGCATCTGCTGAACGTCCATCGATCCTCCTCTGTTAGAGTTCTCTATATTCTAGAGTAAGTCGGCCCGATGTCAACAACTTTTCGAAACTTTTTTGAATCAGCGTTTGCCTTTCGCGGCAACCGCCTCGAGCGCGCCGGTCGCAAAGATCAACGGATAAAGTTCTTCAAAGTACCAGAGCTTGGCAAAGTAAAAGCCGATCGGCGAGGGAGGGAAGTGGGATCCATTTTTAGATGCGCTCATCACCCATTCGATGCCACGATCGATGGACCTCTTACGTTCAATTTCATCACAATATTGATCGGGTAATCCGGCCAGCGCTTCGATCGCCAGCGAGCTTTCTTCGATGCTTGATGGAGTATTCGCTGCTCCGCCCCAGCCACCATCGGAATTCTGGGCCGCCCATAGATAGGCCGCGCCTTTTTTCGCGAGGCGAGCCAGTATCGCCGGCTCAATCTGACCCCATTTGTGGAGAGCTTCGATCATCTTCAGAACACGCGAAGTTCCATAAACCGGATTTTCGTCATCCGGCACATGCTGATTTCCAAACCATAAGGGAGCCCATGCCCCATCGGGCCGCTGCCGGCGCTCCAGATAATCCACTGCGCGATCGATCGCACGCGCTACACGCTTCGCCTGCTTATCCGGCAGAACTGGAAGCCAAGCCAACCACGCGCGAATGGCATGAGCGGTCAGATCACAACTGCTGCGATCGAAGGGCAATTTGCCCCAGCCTCGGCAGAAGGTGGGGATGCCGCCGTCGCGGTTCTGCAGATCAAGCAACCAGCCGACGCCGGCAATCGCCGCATCCCTAACGCGAGGAGAGCCGGGATCGAGGGCACGGAGGGCCAGAAGCGCGCCAGGCGTGTCGTCGGCATCGGGAACGCCGCCGGACAGATCGGTCCAGGCCCAAGCGCCGGGATTGGCCAGGGTGTAGGGATGTTCGACGCGATATTGCTGATTCAGCAGCCAATCGATCAACTGATTTCTCGCTTCGTCTGTCATCGTTGTGACAAACGAAGAATTGATGGCCAGTGCATTGATCGAAAGCGTTGTGACCCACGTTGCCAGATTCGTGTCGATTGGCCAGCTTCCATCCTGTCGAGCCGAGCGGAGAAGAAAGGCGACGGCCTTCTCGACAACCGGGTGACCGATTTCACTTGCCCCGATCAAGCTCATCAGCACGAAACTGGTCAAAGGCGTGGCTTCCAGGAACCCGCCGCTCTCCGGCTGAATCTGTGCCAGCAGTCGCAGGGCCCGTTGTCGCGCGAACCCTCGCAAGGGTCGGGCAAATGGATTTTTGGTCGGCAGGCAACGATGTCGAACCAGTCCAATCGCGATCAATGCCGGCAGGGCGTAACTGACCACGGGAAGGCGCAACCATTTGAACCATCGCTGTGGAAATGCCGCCAGCTCGAAGGGCAACTGCGGGACCCATTCCCATCCCGATGATTTGTGCGACGAAAGCCGCCCGGCGAGAGCACACATCGTGAGGATGGGAACGGAAAAAGTTTTGTCCCTGCCATAGCGGGCGATGATGGCCGAGGCGAGGCTTGCCGCATCCAGGCCACCCGCACGCTGCTGTAGCCAGGCTTCGGCTCTCTTTGACGCCTCTGCGGCTTCCTGCCAAGCCATACCTTCATCCGAAAGTGCCGCCCAGCAGAGGGAGGTTGTGCTGATGTTACTGAAGCTCAGCGTCGTGTCTCCCCAACCGCCATCGTCATTCTGGTGTTCGACGAGCCAGCGAGTTCCTCGTTCAATACAACCTTCGATTTCATTCCGGTTTAAAACTTCGATGCTCGCCTTTAAAGCGGAATGCAAAGCAAACACTGCCGTGGCAGTAGACAACGCGCTGCTCGACAGCTTTCCTTCCCAATGACCTTCTGACGACCGTGCTTGCAAAAGCCTAGTGCGCGCTCGGCCGAGACATTCATCGAATCCAGGGATCTGCGAACTCATCTGCTGACCCATCATATTCCCATCAGGTGTCGGCATCACAATTGCAGTATAGATTGCTATCTCGGTGATTATTCAGCGGGCATTTCCTCTCGTGCCTGTGCATGCGGAGGTTTTTATGAACGATGTGCTTCACCATATTCATCTTCACGATGACGGCACGCTTCGGATTGGCCGGGCCGGAGTTCCACTCCACGAATTCCTCGCTGCCAGCAATTCGTGCCATTCAGCCAAAGAGGTCCGCGAGCTTTATCCACAACTCAGTGAAGAGGAAGTTGAACAGGCGATGACCTACTCGCTGCACGATCCCGATGAAGCCGATTTTCATCTGTCGGAGATTGGCGAATATTGGAAGACTCATGAGTTGTGATCTGTTTTCACGCCCTTCGATTCTCATGAACCCGAATCAATGTGGTGCGGGGCGCATTTCAGACTTCCAGCAAGACAGGCTTATCTCTATGATGCCACCTGACTTCATTGGAGAAGGACTATGTCTTTGAGCGCGACTGCCGACCCGCCTTTCCAGAACCTCGCCAGACAAGCCCGCCATTTGATGGATCAGCTTCAGAAGGGCTATTACAACTTTGCCCCCAGCGACACCTGGACACCCAGCGTGAACCTGTATGAGACCAGCGCGTCCTACCTGGTTTGCGTGGACCTGGCCGGCGTGGAGAAGGAAAAGATCGATGTCGAGGTTGCCGACGGTCGGCTGCGCCTGCGCGGGGCACGGGCTGTGCCGATGTGCGAACCGTCAGTGCAGCCGCCGTGTGAAGCACAAACCGAACATGAATCGAAACGCGTGCGTGTGCATCTGATGGAAATCGATCACGGCACGTTTAGCCGGGAGGTCGACCTCCCCGAAAACATCGTCCGGGACAAAATCTCCGCCAATTACCGAAACGGCATGCTTTGGATCGAAATTCCCAAAGCTTGAGAGAAGTTTTATCGGTTACGAAACCGGCCCGGATGCTATAAGAACACCGGCAATCGAAAATGGCTGAGTCCCAAATTATTGAGAGAACCCCGACCTCCACGACCATTCGCACCGGCGCCAACGGCCAGCGCACCGTGCTGCCTCACCTGCTGCCGATTTTGCCCATCCGCAATATCGTTGTTTTCCCAGGCACGGTCATGCCCCTGAACGTCGGTCGGCCCAAGAGCAAGGCTTTGCTCGATGAGGTGATGCCGGACGAAAAGCTGATTGGCGTCTGCACGCAGAAAAATGCCGAAGTGGAAGATCCGCGGCTCGAAGATTTGCAGCCTGTTGGCGTCGCCTGCGTGATCCTGAAGCTTTTTAAACTGCCGGACGGGAACCAATCGATCATCGTCCATGGCCTGGCGCGATATCGGCTGCTGGAGGTGGTGCAGAGCGACCCGTTTGCCATGGGTCGAATCGAAGTGCTGGAAGACATCGTTCGCCCCGGCCCGGAGCTGGATGCATTGATTAACTCGGTCCGGCAGCAGGCCAATCGTGTGATTGAGCTTTCACCCAATACTCCCGATGAAGCGGCTCAAGTCCTCAACAGCATCACCAATCCACCTGCCCTGGCTGATTTCCTGGCGGCTAACCTCCAGGCGGAAACGACTGAAAAACAGCAGATCCTCGAAGAGCTGGACGTCGAAAAGCGTTTGCGGATGATCGCGGCGCGCCTGGCGACGCAGCTTGATGTACTTGAACTGCAAAGCAAGATTCAATCGCAGGTCAAGGAAAACATCGACAAAAGCCAGCGTCGCTATTACCTCCAGGAACAGCTCAAGGCCATTCGCAAGGAACTGGGGGAGGGCGAAGGCGGCACGGGAGGCAGCGAGGTCGATCAGCTTCGACAGAAGCTCACCGCGGCCAAGCTGCCGGAAAACGTCATGAAGGAGGCCGATCGCGAGCTCAATCGGCTCGAGACGATCCCCAGCGCCTCGCCGGAGTATGGCGTCATCCGCACGTACCTTCAGATTCTCAGCGAGCTGCCCTGGGCATTGACGACCGAGGATCACCTCGACCTGGCCGAGGCGCGAAAGATTCTCGATCGCGACCATCACGATCTGGATAAGGTAAAACGGCGGATCATCGAATACCTGGCCGTCCTGAAGCTCAAGCGCGGCAAAGAAGCCACGGCACAGAATCCCGGCGCAATCCTCTGCTTTGTCGGCCCGCCGGGTGTCGGCAAGACTTCGCTGGGCAAAAGCATTGCCGAGGCGATGGGAAGAAAATTCATTCGCGTAGCCTTGGGTGGCGTGCGCGATGAGGCCGACATTCGCGGTCATCGTCGCACTTACATTGGATCGATGCCCGGGCGCATCATTGCCGAACTGCGCAAGGCCGGGACGAACAATCCCGTAATGATGCTGGACGAAGTGGACAAGCTCGGCGCTGATTTCCGCGGCGACCCTGCCGCCGCATTATTGGAAGTGCTCGATCCGGCGCAGAATAATACCTTCACCGACCATTACCTCGATGTGCCATTTGATCTGTCGCGCGTGCTTTTTATCGCGACGGCCAACACGATGGATACCGTGCCAGGGCCCCTGAGGGATCGCATGGAAGTGATCGAAATCCCCGGCTACACCGAGGCCGACAAGCTCGACATCGCCAAGCGATACCTTGTCCCGCGCCAGCTCGAAGCCAATGGACTGAGCGCCAAGGACGCAAAGTTCCAGGAGCCCGCTCTTCGTTGGCTCATCGAAGGCTACACCCGTGAGGCAGGCGTGCGCAACTTGGAGCGGAACATCGGCGCAGTCTGCCGAGCGATTGCGGCTGATGTGGTCGCAGGCAAATCAGACAAGATGGTTGTGGACCGGGATTTTGTATCGCGCGTGCTGGGGCCGCGCCGTTTCGAGCCGGAGCTTGCATCCCGCACGAGCGTGCCTGGCGTGGCCACCGGAATGGCCTACACGCCCTTCGGCGGCGAAATCCTGTTTATCGAAGCCACGCGAATGCCGGGCAAGGGCGGCATCATTCTCACCGGACAGATCGGCGACGTGATGAAGGAGTCGGCCACCGCCGCGTTTTCACTGCTGCGGTCTCGTGCTGCAAGTATGAAGATCGACTCCAAGCTGCTGACCGAAAGCGATATTCATATCCATGTACCGGCGGGCGCCATTCCTAAAGATGGGCCCAGCGCCGGCGTTGCGATGTTTACCGCCTTGGCGTCGTTGATGCTCAACAAGCCGGTCCGGCATGATGTGGCCATGACTGGCGAAATCACGCTCCGAGGATTGGTGTTGCCAATCGGAGGTCTCAAGGAAAAATCGCTTGCCGCCAAGCGCGCAGGTATCCGCGAAGTGATCGTACCCAGTCGGAACGAAAAGGATTTGCCGGATATTCCGGAGGAAGTACGCCAAACGCTCAAGTTCCACTTTGTTGAAAACGTGGATCAGGCGTTGGAAATTGCCTTAGGACCACTCCCGGTTCGAAAGCCGCGCGGCAGCACACATCATGGGCCAAGCAATGGCGGAGGAGCCACAAAGGTGAAGAATGCCGCAGCCGCTCGGCCACTGCGACGCAAGCCAGCCGGTTCGCGGGATTAAAATCATTTTCCGTTTGAGCGAATCGTTTCAATCGCGGTGTGCATATCCGTCATGCGCTGATTTCCCGCCTCCCGTTCGATGGACAGTGGACCGGCGTATCCAGCTTCCTTCAATGCCCCAAGAAAACGCGCCGCGTTAACTTGCCCCGTGCCGAATGGCACTTCGCTTCCCCACTCCGTTCCGGGCTTGCTTGATGCTGTTGCATCCTTTGCATGAACGTGGCGAATGTGCTTGCTCAAAAGTTTGACGGCTTCAATCGGGTCGCCAGCGCCATAGAGAATCATGTTCGCAGGGTCGAAGTTGATGTGGACGTTGGGCGATTTGAGATCGCTTAAGAAGGTCAGTAGTTCATGGGCCGGCTCCTGGCCTGTTTCCATCAGCAGGTCGAGTTTGTGCTCGGCAAGGATGCTCGCAACCTGCCGCACGCGATCGACAATCACTCCATGCCTGGCGTCTTTCACCGGCGGAACGAAACCGACATGGGTCATGACATGTTTCATGCCCAGTTCCTCGGCCAGCGCTGCAGCCTGTCGCGCGATGCGGAGGCGCAGGGGCCAGGAGTCATCTGGAACGAATCCGCCAGTTCGACGGATGGCGTCGATGGTGCTGTAATCCTCGCCTGCAAATGCGATCATTCCGCCGGTAAACTGGATCTTTGCCGCCCGCAGATGGCCCAGTTCCTGGTGCTTGCGCTTATCGTCCAGCATCACCAGGTCGCCGAGGGCAAGCTGCACATGCTGCAAACCGAGTTCGTTCACCTTGCTGACCAGGTCGCCCATTCCCGCCGGCTGCAACGACCAACTGCAAACGGCAATCGTGTGTCCATGAAGCTGCATGGCAATTCCATTTCCAAGGGCTAAGAATTCCCGGCATCGCTCAGCGCGACAGCCGCAATCGTTCCGCCAAATCCGCAAGCTGTGACGATACTTCTGCGGAAATTTCCTGCAACCGGATTGGCGTCAATTCGCGCGCCTCGGATCGGCAAAGGCGCCTGCGTCCGAACATTGCCGGGAACGATTCCATGCCGGTGAATCAGGCAATTGACGACAACCGAAATCATCCCGGCGGCACCAAGACTATGACCCAATGGTCCCTTGTGCGAGTAAATTAATGGCTCAGAGTCACACGGAACCAAATTATCCTCAATCGCCGCGAGCTCGACCGGGTCGTGCAGAATGGTGCCGGTTGCATGCGCGTGAATGAGATTGACGGGGCGGCTGTTGATTACATTCGCCAACACGCGGTGCAACGTGCGCCCGGCGGGATCGGAGCCGGTCAGATGCGTCGCATCGCCAGCCAGTGCAAATCGATCAATCATCGCATAAGCGCCGCTCCGCGATCTTGCGGAAGTCTCGTCGGCCGCTTCCATCGTCAGCGCTGCTGCCGCCTCGCTCATAACAAAACCGCCACGATTCTGATCGAAGGGCCGGCAACCCTCACCTGGCTTTGCCAGGACCCCAAGCCGGCGAAAGCTTTCGATGAACATCGGGTGGAGCGAAGACTCGGCTCCGACGACCAGGCATCGACTGACTTGGCCGGATCGAATCAGCATTGCGCCAAAAATCAGGGCGTGTAATCCACTGGCGCAGGCTGCCGACAACGTTCGACGAGGGCCGGTGGAAAATCCAAACTTATCTGCAAGGCAATTTGCTGTATCTGAGATGCCGCGCGCGATTGAATTGCAGGGGCTGGCTCCAATCCAAGACTCTACAGGACCTTTGCTCGTACCCACCAGCAGCGCGGCTGAGGATCGCTCGCTGTCGCTCCATTTAGCTTCGCCCAGCGCTTGCTCCGCAGCGCTCAGAGCGAGCAGATTCACACGCGGTTCACCCGCATGAGGCGCCTGGTCGATTCGCCCGCTGTCGAGAATATATCGCCCGTCAAGCAAGCCGCGCCAGCTTGATGCGACCGATGCGCCCAGCGGCGTCACCAATCCAAGCCCGGTGATAAGAGGAATCGGCTCCACAAAACTCCAGATGCCAACGAACGGCCCCCGGTGAAAGAGCCGGGGGCATTACGAAAACAGGTTCAAAACTCGAGGCGTTCAAGCTAACGACGATACTGGCGCGCTTTCACCTGCGCGTTCCGCTTTATCCTCACAATCCACATTGCAAGACGTCTCACGGTCCTTGAATGGTGCGCGCGCCTTCAATCCGAGAACACTAAATAACTCTCGATCCGCATCGTAATCCGGCGACGGAGCCAGCGTCAGCATCCGTCGCGTATCGCTGGAAAAGATTGAATTCGCTCCCGCCATGAAGCACATTGCCTGATCGCTCACCGACATCTTCGCCCGGCCCGTCGATAGGCGAACAACCGATCGCGGCATCAGAATTCTTGCCGCCGCGATGACGCGTCCGGTTTCCCATACCGGCACCGGCGGCTGGTCCTGAAGCGGAGTGCCCGCGACCTGCGAAAGCGTGTTGACCGGCACCGATTCCGGATGCGGATCGAGCGTCGCCAGCGTGTGCAGCAGACTGACTCGATCCTCAGCTCGCTCCCCAAGTCCGAGGATGCCGCCGCAGCAGACGGTGATTCCTGTCTTGCGGACATTCTCCAGGGTCTTAAGTCGATCGGCATACGTGCGCGTTGTGATGATCGTTTCGTAATATTCGGCGGATGTGTCGAGATTATGGTTGTATGCGTAAAGGCCGGCCGCATCGAGTTTCTTTGCCTGCTCTTCGGTGAGCATGCCCAGCGTGCAACAGACTTCGAGCCCCATCTCATTTACCTGACGGACCATTTCCAGCACGCGATCGAACTGCCGATTGTCGCGCACCTCGCGCCAGGCGGCGCCCATGCATACCCGGCTCACGCCAGCCGCCTTGGCCTTAGTTGCTATCTCCAGAACCTCATCCACTTCCATTAATGGAGATGCCTTAACTTCTGTCTGATATCGCGACGATTGCGAACAATAGCTGCAGTCTTCGGGGCAGCCGCCAGTTTTGATCGAAATGAGTTTGCAAACCTGCACTTCAGCAGGATCGTGGTGCTGGCGGTGGACGGACGCCGCTTTAAACACCAGCTCCATAAACGGCAGATCGAAGATCTGACGGACCTCTTCAATCGTCCAGTTGTGGCGAATTTGGCCGTCCATCGATGTCTGTTCCCTCGCAAGATCTTAAAAGTCAGGACGCGGCCACCTTGGCGACGCGCAGTCGCACAAGCCCCGGTAACCGCGTCCGGCACTTCTCAGGCAAAAGACAGTCGGCACGGGTCCTAGCGGCGCCGATTCATCGGCCCGCCGCCACCAAACGAGGCCTGCACAGGACGCGGTTGCGCAATCAACTGCAGGCCGCGGATGTTAGGGTTATACGAATACGCGGCCATCACACCCGTCCGGTTGTCGGTGACGTAAAGCGCTTCGCCACCATTGGTAACGCGCCCCGTCTGAAGCTGATAATCGTTGTCCTTAATCGTGTCGGCGGCAACCGCGCCGCGCGGAGCCATGATATTGGCTACGATCAGCACCAGGGCCATCAGAGAAAGCACGCCGAGAACGAACGTTCGCTTATCGACCATCATGAAATCACCCAGAGGCAAAGTTCAATGAAATTCATCTGCCGCAATCACCGGTTGGAAAATCAACGTCGACCCATGTCTCGATTGAGATCGATAGGCTGCTGCATGACATCCACCAACTGCTTGGTGTTGGGGTCCACCGCGCGGGCGTTGAGCAACCCATTGCGCGTGTCCACGATGTAGACCAGAGCTGAATTTCCGCCAACCACCTCGCCGGTGATCATGAGGTAATCAGATGGGCGAGCGCCCGCCTGTGCATGAGCCACTGGAGTCAGGCCGCGAAAGGCCAGATTTCCCAGCAGTAACGCATTGAGGACAACAAGTGCCCAAGTCGCTTTCGATTTCATGTCGCTCTCCTTGGAAGAGTTGCACGTCTTCGGAGAAAAATCCGCCGAGCAATTCCTCTTGGCTTCGACCGGCACCGGCCGGGCGGAGTCCATACCCTCTCAATCAGCAAGAAAAATAAGATCGTCAATCCAGGTGAGACCGTTTCGCATCCTTGAACATGCCAAGCAGGCCAATCACGCCGAGGCCCATGAATGCCAGCCAGGTAAGCGCCGTGCCGCTCTTTTCAATGACGACTGATTTTTTCTGGAAGGCATCTAGCCGGGCGTCATTGGGGGAGACATCGTCATCGGCCCGCGCTACCGATGTAGGGCCAGCGAATGATCCAAGAACGGTCACGAATGCGATGAAAAAGGCGGCGCTTCGCCGCTTGAGTGAGGACTTCATAGGTGCCATCATAACCATTGTTCGATAGGGCGGGCAAGGGAGCGAAAGTCTTCTGCCGGGAGCGAAACGGTTTCCCATTTGGCACTTCGCCGGCGCATATGGTTGCGATACTCGGCCAAATCGATGCCCATCATGAGATACCACTTGCCCTTGTGAGCGAAAACACCAGGCTCGGCCGTCAAAGGCGGATCGATCCAGTAGATAAACGTGAGGACGGCTTTGTAGCCTTCACCAAAAATCTGCTCCCATTCTCGCAGGTCATTCACATCCTGTTCGGTCGCCCACGTCTCATACCCCCGGCGGCTCGAACGATC
>JANWHF010000238.1 GCA_025450555.1 Tepidisphaeraceae bacterium
AACCGGCGATGCGAATCGAGCCGTTGCGGATCGGTTCCAGGCCAAAGATCGCGCGAAGCAATTCGGTGCGACCGGATCCCATCAGGCCGGCAATGCCCAAGACCTGTCCGCGCCGAAGCTCCAGCGATGAGGAAATGGGAAGCGTCTGGCCGGCCAGGTCTTTCAGATCGAGCACCACGTCGCCCGCATTACGCGGCGAGCGCGGATACAGCTCATCCACATCCCGCCCGACCATCATCGAAATGATGGCGTTGTGCGTGAGCGACGCGGTCGGTCCGCCACCCACGCTTTTTCCGTCGCGAAGAACCACCACGCGATCGCTGATGGCCTGCACTTCTTCCAGGAAATGGGAGATGTAAACGATCGCCAGTCCCTGTTCCCGCAGCCGACGGACCAGCTCGAACAATCGCTGCACATCCGCGCGCGTCAGGCTGCTGGTCGGCTCATCCAGCACCAGCACCCGGCAGCCGATCGCCACTGCGCGGGCGATTTCGACAAGCTGCTGCTCGGCAATCGGAAGCTGCCCGGCCAGAAGCGTCAGCGGAATATCGCTCCGCCCCACCGCTTTGAGCCCCGCCGCCGCTTTCTCGCGCAGCTTTCGCCAATTGAGGAACCCCGCCCGCGCGGGCTCGAGGCCCAGGCAGATGTTCTCCATCACCGAAAGGTGCGGCGCGAGCGACAATTCCTGATAGATCATCGCGACGCCCAGCCGGCGCGCCTCCAGCGGACTGCGCGGAGCATAAGGCTCACCATCGAGCCACATCGCGCCTTCATCGGGTTGATGCGCGCCGGACAGCACTTTCATGAGCGTGCTCTTGCCGGCGCCATTTTCGCCCACCAGCGCGAGCACCTGCCCCGCCGCCACGTTCAGATCGACGCCATCCAGTGCGATGGTTGCACCGAAGGCCTTTCGCACGCCGCTCATGCGCAGACGCCAGCGATCCTCCGGCTGCGGCGCAGCCGAATTAGAGCCCGGAATACTCGGCTCGGTGATAACAGTCATTCTGGATTCAGTAGCTTCTGAATATCGGGCGTGTTGAGGTTTTCGTTGGTGATCAACTGAACGCCTGTATCCACGCGCAGCGGCACCGTCTGCCCCTTGATGGCCGCGACGGCATTCTTCACTGCTTCATAGCCGATCTTCGTCGGGTTCTGAGCAACGAGTGCTTCCAACTCATGGGCCTTGAGCGCCTCGATCAGCTTTGGCGAACTATCGAAGCCGACGAACTTGATCTTCCCGGCAATGCCCGCCTGTCGCATGGCCAGCAGCATGCCCATCGTCAACGATTCATTGGAGCAGAAGATGCCGTCCGCCTGCTTGATCTGATCGAGCATATTCATGGCGGCGTTCTGCGCCATGTCAACGGTCGCTCCGCCATACCTGTTATCGACAATCATTTGAATGCCGGGATTCTGCTTCATCACATCGAGAAAGCCTTTTTCGCGCTCCATCGTGCTGGCCGAGCCTTCTTCGTAGCGAAGAAGCACGACCTTTCCCTTTCCGCCGAGAATGCGCGCCAGTTCCTGCCCGGCCAGCGCGCCGCCTTTTTCGTTGTCGGTGGCGACGAAGCTGGCGTAATCGACGCCAGGCGTGGCCTTGAGCGCCGAATCGAAGATGACGACGGGAATCTTGTGCGCCCCGGCTTCCTGGATGGGCTTCACCAGAGCCGTATCATCCAGCGGCGCGACGCAGATTGCACTGACGCCCTGGCTGACAAATTGCTCGACAATTGAAATCTGCTGTGCCCGATCATTTTCCTGCAACGGCCCTTTCCAGATGATCTTCACGCCCAGTTCCTTACCCGCGCGCTCGGCGCCGGCGTGAACCGATTTCCAGAAGACGTGGGTTGTGCCCTTGGGGATGACGGCAATCTGCAACTGGGCCGATGACGATGACGACGATTTGCTCGTGCCCTTGTCGCAGGAGGCCAATCCCAGAACTGCCGCCAGCGCCACCACCGCAAACGCACCTCGCATGAGACCTCCGCCAAAGTAAAATGAATGGCGCGCATTATGACAGGTTTGCCGGCGCACGCCAGTTTCTAAGAACTGAGCATTCGCTCATTCGTCACTTCAATCGCGCGACAATTGTTCCACATTCAGGACAACGATCCGGCGAAGCGCGAAGGTCATAGCCACATTGCTGGCATGTGCCCGGCGGATATCGGTGGCGGCGTCGACACCACAGAACCGGCGCGATGGCAGAGAGCAACAGAGGCAGCCAGAAGGGAACCCGCAAATCCCACGCGGAAAAAGAGGATTGTCGAACTTGCGCCAGGGCAAACCCGGTCCATGAAGTCCACCAGGGGCGCATGATGCTGAGTGAAAAGCCGTAACCGACGGCGGTCGAGCGGTAACTGAAACCTTGAATGACTTTCCCTCGATAACCTGGAGTTAAGGTTACGGCCCCATATGCGATGTGGCCCTGGGTGGTGGAAAAGCCCGCGCGGCCGCGTGATGTGCTCCAGTCGATCGCATCGAGGAAATAGTAACTTCTAACCCAGAGGGCCGTGGTCAACATGCAAATGACCAGCGAAATGGCCGCGAAAGCTGTGAAGAAGCGGCACCCCATGCCGGCCAATTTACCCCGCTTGAAGCATTCTGGAAAATCCCTTGATTTGCCGTGCCTGCGAGGCAGATCCCAGCAAATCAAGTGTTGTCAATTGTTGTCATTTAGTTAAGATGCCATCGATCCAAGGCGGTAACGGAATTTCGAGGCGGAGAGTTGGAGAGAACTGACATCGCCAGATTGCCGCGCCGTGAATCCATCGCTCTGCCGGTCCCAATGCACCAATAGATCGGGTCGTATCCTTTAAGCTCGCGCTATGGCGATGCGCGCATCGGTAGTTGGAATCTCACCAAACATAAAGGGAAGAGCCATGGGTTCTGGCAAGAGCATCAAGCGTCGGCCCAAATGGGAACAAGCTGCGCTGGATTCGGCTTCGGCGCTGTTAGATGGTAATGCCGCGTGGACCGCGCTGGTCGAGCAGACTTTTCGCGGCCGGAAGATCGCACGGCGTGTTCAGTTGCTGGAATCTCTTGAGCCTCGATTGCTTCTGAGCAGCGTCGTTCCCGCTGGTTGGATCGATGCCGACATCGGCAGCCCCGCCTTGGCCGGCAGCGCGACGTTTACCGCATCCAGCGGCGCCTGGAGCAATACCGGCGGTGGAACGGACATCGGTGGCATATCCGATCAATTCAATTTTGCCAGCGAAACGCTGACGGGCAATGGCACCGCCATCGTCAAGGTGGGCTCAGTCGGAAACACCAACGCTGCCGCCAAAGCGGGGCTGATGCTCCGCGCTTCAACGGCCGCGGGCGATGCGTTTGCGGATATCGTCATCACACCGACCAATGGCGTGGTACTTCAGTCGCGATTGACTTCGGGCGCGACCGCAGCGGCCACCACCGTTTCCGCGATCGGCGCGCCGCAGTGGCTGGAACTGGTGCGATCGGGCACCGCCACCAGCACGACCATCGCCGGCTCATACAGCTCAGACGGAAAGACCTGGACGCAGGTCGGCTCGATTTCGATGGGTAGCTTCGCGAATGCGGCGCTGCTGGGACTGGCGGTTACTTCGCACAACACCAGTTCCCTCAACACCAGCACCTTTTCGAATCTCAGCGTGACCAGCTCGCCACCAACCGTTGCGACCGCGGCGGCGGCAAGTCCGAATCCAGTTACTGGAACCACCACTAATCTTTCGGTGCTGGGCGCGGATCTCTCGGGCGAAAGTAATCTCACCTATACGTGGGCCGCGACGTCACCGCCTGCGCCGGTCAATTTCAGCGCCAATGGAACCAATGCCGCCAAAAACACGGTGGCGACATTTACCGTTGCCGGAACTTACGTGCTGCAAGTCACCATTACCGATCCCAGTGGCCAATCGACAACCAGTTCGGTGACCATCACGGCGCCGAAGGTTTCGCTACCTGCGGGCTGGACCGACAACGACATCGGCTCGCCTGGCAAGGCCGGCTCTGCGCAATTCTCCAGCGGTAACTGGACCATCTCCGGGGGGGGAAGCGACATCTGGGGCAGCTCTGATCTATTCAACTATGCGTGGGAGAATTTCTCGGGTGACGGGATTCTCACCGCCCGCGTGACCGGCGTGAGCAACGCCGATCCATGGTCCAAGGCCGGCGTGATGATTCGCGCATCGACGGCGGCCAATGCGGCGTTTGCCGACGTCGTGGTCACACCAAGCCAGGGCGTCTCTTTCCAATGGAGGCCCAGCACAGGCGGCTCTCCTGGAGATTACCAGACAACGGGAATCGCCGCGCCGCAATGGGTCAAGCTACAGCGGTATGGATCGACCTTCGCCGGCTACTTTAGCTCCGATGGAGTGATCTGGACGCAAATCGGTGGGCCTAAGACGCTCTCGATGCCGACCAATGCCGTCGTCGGCCTGGCCGTCACTGCGCACAACAACAACTTGCTGAGCACCGCAACGTTTACGAATGTCGCGATGGCGCCCAATACGGCGCCGACGATCGCCACGGCTGCCGCCGCCAATCCTGCGACTTTTACCGGATACTCCACGAATCTAAGCGTGCTGGGCTCCGATGACGGCGGTGAGCCAACTCTCACCTATAGCTGGGCCACGTCCGGCACCCCGCCGGCCCCAGTAACCTTCAGCGATAACGGCGACAATTCAGCCAAGAGCACGACCGCTTCCTTCACCTTGTCGGGCAGCTATTCATTCATTGTTACCATCACCGACACCAGCGGCCTGACGGTGACGAGCAACGTCACGGTTAATGCGACTGTCCCTCCGCTGCCGCCGACCGGCGTTGCGCCAATGTGGAGCGGAAGCACTGTGAATCTCACCTGGCTTCCTGCCGCTCGCGCGCAGAGCTACAACATCTATCGCTCCACCACGCCAGGCGGAGAAGGATCCACGCCGATCGCAACCGGTATCACGAATACGTCCTTTACCGACACAAGCGTCGTTTCCGGGCAGCAATATTTTTACCAGGTGACGACGGTCGATTCGTCTGCCCTCGAAAGCTACCGCAGCTTTGAAGCCCTCGCGCTAACCAGCATTCCCACGACACCGATCATAAGCGAGTTTGTCGCAATCAATAACAACGGCCTCACCGATGCCAGCGGCAATCATCCTGACTGGCTGGAACTGTTCAATCCGACACTGGCCGACGTGAACATGGGCGGCTATTACCTGACCGACAAGAGCAGCAATCTGACCGAATGGCAGATTCCGTCGGTCACCATCCCGTCCGGCGGATTCCTGGTGATTTTTGCCGACGGAAATAACCTCACCGACCCGACCCAGCCGCTGCATACCAATTTCTCGCTCAGCGGCTCCGGTGAATACCTCGCGCTGGTTGCACCGGACGGTCACACGGTCCTTTCTTCCTACAACTATCCCCAGCAGTTGGCGGATGTGGCCTATGGCACTGGCATTAGCGAAGCGGTTACGCCACTGATTGCCGAGGGCGCGGCTTCCAAGACATTGGTTCCCACCGACGGAACTCTCGGGACGACCTGGACGCAATCCGTTTTCAGCGACTCCACTTGGACCAGCGGGACAACCGGCGTCGGGTATGAGACCCAGACCGCGATGCCAACCCTGCCGGGGTTTTCGGTGCGGATGGTGGACACTCAGGGCGGCACCGATGGGAGCCTCGACAATATCAGCAAGGCTACCGCGCTGCTCAATGGGACTTCGCCAAGCGGCGCATTTATCGTTGTTTTTGATGGAACCGCCGACCGTTCGCTGGTGAACCTCGGCAGCGGCGGAAATTTTAGCGGTGATCTGACGCTTCCCAACGGTACCGGTGCATCGGCCGGCGACGACACGACGCCTGGCCGCACCGATTATGCCCTCCGCGTCACGGCCGACGTAACCATTCCTGCCGGTACTTATACAATTGACGTCAACAGCGACGACGGATTCCGATTGCAAATTCCGGGTATTACCTTCACCAATCGCGTCAATGAGAACTTCAGCGGTGCGACAAATCCCAGCCCAGCCGATACATTGGTCTTTGGCGCGCCGCGCGGCCCTTCCGACACGCTTGGTACCTTCACACTCTCGGCTGCGCTCTCGACCACCGTCAATCTTGATTACTACGAACATACCGGCGGTGACGAATTGGAACTGGCGATCGCTTCGAACCAGCAAACAACCTTCAGCTCATCGGTCTTTTCGCTGCTCGGTAACGGCGTGCTCGGTTGGCAGGTTCTCGATCCACACGGACCCTTTACGCCGAATTATGCGAATCTGATCGGCACCAATGTCCAGGCGCAGATGTACAACACCGGACAGAACTCCGCGTATGTCCGCATTCCCTTCACTGTTTCCAATCCATCTGCACTCGCAGGTCTGCGGCTGCAGGTGAAATATGACGACGGATTTGTGGCGTACGTCAATGGCCAACAGGTTGCCTCCCGCAACGCGCCGGCAAGTCCGACATGGAACTCGGCGGCTTCCGCAACTCATCCGGATGCACAGGGGATCATCTACGAAACCATCACCATTCCCGCTTCAGACCTGGTTGCGGGAACCAATGAGCTGGCCATCCAGGGCCTCAATGCGACCAACGATCAGGCCAATTTCCTGATTTATCCGATTCTCAATAACCTCACCGTCAGCTTCGGCGCGGTGGGCTATCTTCCCGCGATACCGGGCGCGCCAAGCGGACAGATTCTTGGCAGCGCGATCGTTCCAGAGCCGACCTTCAGCCAGGCGCATGGCTTCTACAACGCGCCATTCCAACTGAGCATCAGCGATGCGATGCCAGGCGCACAGATCCGTTATTCGCTCAATGGAACGGTTCCAACTGCGACGACAGGTACACTTTATACGGGCCCAATCACGATCAGCGGCCAGACCGACATCCGAGCCGTCGCATTTTTCCCCGGCGATATTCCCAGCTTCCCCGATACCGCGACGTACATTTTTGTCAATCAAGTGATCACGCAGAATTCCGATGGTCTGCCGCCGCCGGGCTGGCCCTCAAACTGGGGCAACAGCGTGGAGCATTACGGGATGGACCCGCGCGTCACAACCAACTCGCTTTACAGCGGCGAAATTGCGCAGGATCTTCTGGAGATTCCCTCATTTTCTCTAACGATGAATTTGAACGATCTGCTGGGCCCCACGACCGGAATTTATTCCAATTCGCAATTCAGCGGAAAAGCATGGGAGCGACCCGGCTCAATCGAATTGATGAACCCCGACGGCAGCGGCGGTTTCCAGGCGAACGTCGGCGTCCGCATTCATGGCGGAGCCAGCTCCTACAGTCCCGATGCCAAGCATGGCTTCAGAATCATCTTCAGTAGTCAATATGGACAACCGGAGCTGGATTATCCGCTGTTTGGTCCTGGAGGGGCAAAGAGCTATCAGGAATTTGATCTTCGTACCGATCAGAATAATTCATGGCAGTACAGTGATCCTTCGAGTTTCATCGGCATCCGCGATGAATTTGGCAGCGGATCGCTGGCGGCGGAGGGACAGCCTGCCGAGCATACTTTCCTTTGCTTCCTTTATATCGACGGCGTCTTCTGGGGCCTCTACGCGGCTATGGAACGCCCCGACGCCAATTTTGCCGCCAGCTA
>JANWHF010000239.1 GCA_025450555.1 Tepidisphaeraceae bacterium
ACCAGGGGCAGATCGATAATGCCAACGTACAGATCGGCTACTGCACCATCCAGGCTCCATTAACCGGCCTTGTCGGCCTGCGGCTGGTTGATCCGGGGAACATCGTCCATGCCAACGACACCAATGGCCTCCTGGTCATCAATCAGGTGCAGCCGATCTCCGTGATCTTCACCATTCCTGAAGACCAGATCGAGCAGGTGCTTGAAAACGGGAACGATGGTAAGGGGCTGGTCGTAGACGCCTTCGATGCGAACTTCAAGACTCGATCGGCAACCGGACAAGTGCTGGCGATGGACAATCAGGCCGATCCCACTTCGGGCACCATTCGCATCAAAGCCTCATTCCCGAACGAGAATAATGTATTGTACCCCAATGAATTTGTGAACACGAAGTTGCTGGTCAAAACGATGCGCGGCGCGGTCATCGTTCCCTCGGAAGCAGTGCAATATGGCCCCGATAACATGACCTTCACGTGGGTCCTCAAGGGCGACGACACTGTCGAATTGCGCGACATCAAGGTTGGCCCAACCGAAGGCAATCAGACAGTCGTTCTGCAAGGGCTGACTCCCGACGAAAATGTCGTGACCGAAGGGGTGGACAAGCTTCAGAATGGAACAAAAGTGATGTCGCGACGGGCCGGCGCTGCGACTCGCCCGGTATCGCGCGCTCGAAGTGGACGGGGCGGAAGAGGCGCTCGTGCCGGAGCAGCCACGCGTCCGACTGGCGCTACGCGTCCCAGCGGCGCAGCAACCAGTATGAATCAAACGGGCTCTAATGGCTCACGCGGCGTTCGCGGCCGCGCCGCAACCCGGCCGACCACGGAGCCCGCTGAATGAGTCCATCAAGACCGTTCATCATGCGGCCGGTGGCGACCGTCCTGTTCATGGCCGCCATCATGCTGGTGGGAATTGTCGCCTACCGCGAGCTGCCCGTGTCGGCACTTCCGGAGGTCGATTATCCGACCATCCAGGTGATGACCTTCTATCCCGGCGCGAGTCCCGACGTGATGGCCTCGTCGGTCACCGCGCCGCTGGAACGCCAGTTCGGACAAGTCCCCGGCCTCAGCCAGATGACTTCGAGCAGCTCCGAAGGGGCATCGATCATCACGCTGCAATTTGCCCTCGAGCTGAACATCGACGTGGCCGAGCAGGAAGTGCAGGCATCGATTAATGCCGCGACTACCTATCTGCCCAAGGATCTGCCCAACCCGCCGATCTACAGCAAGATCAATCCGGCCGATGCGCCGGTGCTCACGCTGGCGCTGACTTCAAAAACGCTTCCGTTACAAAAAGTCGAAGACCTGGCCGACACGCGCCTTGCCCAGAAGATTTCCCAGCAGCCGGGCGTCGGCATGGTCAGCATCAGCGGCGGACAAAAGCCGGCCGTGCGCATTCAGACCAATCCGACTCTGCTGGCTTCGATGGGTCTGAATCTGGATGACGTACGAACTGCCGTCGCCGCACAAAATGTGAATCAGGCTAAGGGCAATTTTGACGGCCCGAAGCAGGCCTACACGATCGGCGCAAACGATCAGCTTCTCTCGAGTGATGAATATCGGCCGCTGGTCATTGCCTATCGCAACGGCGCGCCGGTCGTGCTGTCGCAGGTGGCCAAAGTCATCGACGGAGCAGAAAACGACAAGCTGGCGGCATGGATGAACGCCGCGCCGGCAGTCATCGTCAACATCCAGCGGCAGCCGGGCGCAAACGTCATTGAAGTGGTGGGACGCATCAACAAGCTGCTTCCACAGCTTCAGGCTTCTTTACCCTCATCGGTGAAAGTCGATGTCCTCACCGATCGCACCTTGACCATTCGCGCCTCGGTATGGGATGTCGAGGAAGAGTTGGGATTGACGGTCGTGCTGGTCGTCCTGGTGATCTTCCTGTTTCTGCGCAACCTGCCGGCCACCATCATTCCCAGCATCGCCGTGCCGCTCTCGCTCGTGGGCACCTTCGCGATCATGTACATGCTGGGCTACAGCCTCAACAACCTGACGCTGATGGCTCTGACGATCTCGACGGGCTTTGTCGTCGACGACGCGATCGTCATGATCGAGAATATCTCGCGCTTCATCGAGCAGGGCGATCCCCCGCTGCAAGCGGCGCTGAAGGGGTCGGAGCAAATCGGCTTCACGATCGTTTCGCTGAGTATCTCGCTGATCGCCGTCCTGATTCCACTGCTTTTCATGGGAGACGTGGTGGGGCGGCTGTTTCGCGAGTTTGCGGTGACGCTGAGCGTGACCATCGTCGTCTCCGCAATCGTCTCGCTCACGCTCACGCCAATGATGGCGGCGCGAATTCTGCGTCACACACCCGAAGGGCAGCAGAGTCGCTTCTACCGGGTTTCAGAGCATGCCTTTGAGTGGGTCATCAGCCAGTATGGCAAGACGCTCAACTGGGTCCTGCGCCATCAATTCGGAACATTGCTCGTCGCCATCGGCACGCTCGTCGCCACCATCGTCCTTTATATTTATGTGCCCAAAGGATTTTTCCCGGTGCAGGATACCGGCGTGATCATGGGCGTGTCGCAGGCCTCGCAGAGCATTTCATTCCAGGCGATGGCAAAGCGCCAACAGGCGCTCTCGGAGGTCATCCTCAAGGACCCGGCAGTTGAAAGCCTCTCGTCCTTTATTGGCGTCGATGGAACCAACGTCACGCTCAACAGCGGCCGGATTCAGATTAATCTCAAGCCGCTGGAAGATCGGCGCATCAGCGCGAGCGATGTGATCCGCCGGCTTCAGGGCGAACTGGATAAAGTCGAAGGCATCACGCTTTTTATGCAGTCGGTCCAGGATCTGACGGTGGACGATCGCGTCAGCCGAACGCAATACCAGTACAGCCTCGAAGACCCTGATCCCAAAGAGCTGGCGGTCTGGGCGCCGAAGTTGATCGCGAAGCTTCAAACAATTCCAGTGCTGCGCGATGTGGCCAGCGATCAGCAGAACCAGGGCTTGCAGGTGGAGATGGTGATCGACCGCGACACCGCTTCACGCCTGGGCATTACGCCTCAAAACATCGACGATGCGCTGTACGATGCATTCGGGCAGCGGCAGATCTCGACGATGTTCACGCAGCTCAACCAGTATCACGTTGTCCTGGAGGCCAATCCGAGTTTTCAGAAGACCCCGCAGGATTTGAAGAACATCTACATCCGCTCGGGCACGGGAGTGGGCTCGGGGACAGGAGGTGGCTCACCTACGGGCGGAGCGGTGCCGCTTTCGCGTATCGTTTCGTTCAAGACTTCAGCGACGCCGCTCACGGTCGTTCACCAGGGGCAGTTCCCGGCGGTGACAATTTCCTTCAACCTCGCGCCAGACGCTTCGCTGGGCCAGGCAGTAAAGGCGATCAATGCCGCCAGCAAGGAAATTGGAATTCCGCCGAGCATCGAGGCCGGCTTTCAGGGGACAGCCCAGGCCTTCCAGGCCTCGCTCAGCAACGAGCCGTTGCTGATCCTGGCGGCATTGATCACCGTCTACATCGTGCTGGGCGTGCTATACGAAAGCTACATTCACCCGATCACGATTCTTTCAACGCTCCCCTCGGCCGGCGTCGGCGCTTTGCTGGCGCTGCTGATCTGCAAGTCGGAACTGAGCGTGATCGCGCTGATCGGCATCATCCTGCTGATCGGCATCGTCAAGAAAAACGGCATCATGATGATCGACTTTGCACTCGAGGCCGAGCGCAAAGAAGGCAAGCCGCCGCGACAGGCGATTTTTGAAGCCTCGCTCCTGCGATTCAGGCCGATCATGATGACCACGATGGCGGCGCTGCTGGGCGGCGTCCCGCTGGCGCTGGGCAATGGCGTTGGCTCCGAACTGCGTCGCCCGCTGGGAATCACCATGATCGGCGGCTTGATTTTCAGCCAAATCCTGACGCTCTATACGACGCCGGTCATTTACCTCTACTTCGATCGGCTGGCGCGCTATTTCAAACGTCGGCCTGTTGCGGCTGACGATGCGCTTCCGCTGGGAGGCGAGCCGGCATGAGTTTGTCCTCGCCTTTCATTCATCGCCCGGTCGGGACGACGCTGCTGACGATTGCCGTCGCGATGGCGGGAGTTCTTGCTTACTTCATGCTGCCGGTGGCGCCGCTGCCGCAGGTGGAATTTCCCACGATATCGGTCGGCGCCGCGCTTCCAGGAGCCAGTCCGGAAACGATGGCTTCGTCGGTGGCGACGCCACTCGAGCGCCAATTCGGACGCATCGCCGGCGTCACTGAAATGACTTCCGTCAGCACGCTGGGCTCCTGTGCCGTCACAATGCAGTTTGACTTGAACCGCAACATTGACGCCGCCGCCCGCGACGTGCAGGCCGCCATCAACGCGGCCCGCAGCAACCTGCCGGCCAACCTTCCCAGCAACCCGACTTATCGGAAGGTGAATCCCGCGGATGCTCCGATCCAGATTCTTTCTCTCACCTCCGACACCTACGACAAGGCACATATGTACGATGTCGCCTCGTCGATCCTTCAACAAAAAATCTCGCGGATCAGTGGCGTCGGACAGGTGTTCGTCGGCGGGGGTGCGCTGCCGGCGGTGCGCGTCGATGTCAATCCGACGCGACTCAACGCGATGGGCTTGAATCTCGAGGACGTGCGAACGGCGCTGTCCAATGCCAATGCCAATCGCCCAAAGGGTGATATTCAGACTTCTGATCGCACCTTCCTGCTATCCACCACCGATCAAATCCATCATGCCAAGGAATATCAGGCGCTGATCGTCGCGATGCGCAACGGCGCGCCGATCCGGCTGGGCGACATCGCCACTGTCACCGATTCCATCGAAGACATACGCACCGGCGGCCTGTCCGATGGAAAGCCGGCCGTCATGATGATTCTTTTCCGCCAGCCCGGCGCCAACATCATCGACACTGTCGATCACGTGAATGCCGCGCTTCCGCAGCTTCAGGCGGAAATCCCCGCCGGGATGACGATGCGCGTCGTCATGGACCGCACGACCACCATTCGCAGCTCCGTCCGCGACGTCGAGCTGGCGATGATCCTCTCGGTTGTCCTGGTCATTCTCGTCGTCTTTTTCTTTCTGCGCACCGTGCGCGCCACGCTCATTCCCAGCGTTGCGGTGCCGATCTCACTGGTCGGCACGTTCGGCGTGATGTACCTGTGTGGCTACAGCATCGACAACCTCTCGCTGATGGCCCTGACCATCGCGACCGGATTTGTCGTCGATGATGCGATCGTGGTCATCGAAAATATCACGCGCCATCTGGAGCAGGGCATGCAGCCGATGGAAGCCTCGCTGCTGGGAGCCAAGGAGATTGGCTTCACCGTGCTCTCAATGAGCACTTCACTCGTCGCTGTTTTCATTCCGATCCTGCTGATGGGTGGAATCGTCGGCCGGCTGTTTCGCGAATTTGCCGTTACGCTTTCGGTGGCGATCGGCGTTTCGCTGGTCGTTTCGCTGACCACCACGCCGATGATGTGCGCCAAGATGCTCAAGCCGCACAACAAGGAAAAGCACGGCTGGTTTTATCGCGGCAGCGAATGGGTCTTCAACTGGGTCCTGGCGCGCTATGAAGAGAGCCTGACCTGGGTGCTGCGCCATCGGTTTATCATGTTGATGGTGACGCTTTCGACGGTCGTGCTTACCGTGTTTCTGTATATCATCATTCCCAAGGGCTTTTTCCCGCAGCAGGATACCGGCCGCCTCGCCGGCGCGATTCAGGCCGACCAGCACACCTCCTTCCAGGCGATGAACGGGCTGCTGAAGCGGTTCAGCAACGTCGTGGCAGACGATCCTTCAGTGGAAGGGCTGGTTGCTTTCACCGGCGGCCAGGGCGGCACATCCAACACCGGCCGAATGTTCGTCACGCTCAAGGAGGACAAGGATCGCAAGCTCTCGTCTGATGAAGTGATCGGCCGGCTGCGCAAGAAGCTTGCTGCCGTGCCGGGCGCTACGCTTTTTCTTCAATCGACGCAGGACCTCCGCATCGGCGGGCGATCCAGCAGCGCGCAATATCAATACACGCTGCAAGGCGACAATCTCGACGATCTCAACACCTGGGCCCCGGAACTGCTCAATGAGCTCAAAAAAGTGCCGGGCCTGGCTGACCTGAACAGCGACCAGCAGAACCACGGGCTGGAAGCCTATCTCACTTACAATCGTGACACCGCGATCCGGATGAACATTTCGCCGCAGGCCATGGACAACACGCTTTACGATGCGTTCGGGCAGCGGCAGGTTTCGACGATGTACGAAACGCTCAATCAGTATCACGTGATCATGGAAGTCGAGCCGCGGTTCTGGCAGAACCCCGATGGGCTCAAGCAGATTTATGTCTCGGGCAAGAATAACGCGCAGGTCCCCCTTGCGTCGATTGCCAGCTTCCAGCCGGATTCGCATCCGCTGCAGGTAAACCACTCCGGCCAGTTTCCGTCCGCGACAATCTCCTTCAATTTGCTGCCCGGCGTTTCGCTGGGCGATGCGATCGAGAAGATCCAGACAGTCGAACACAACATGGGGCTGCCGCCGAGCATTCACGGCAGCTTTTCCGGCAACGCCGCCGCCTTTCAGGATTCGCTGGCCAATGAAAGGCTCCTGATCATCGCGGCCCTCCTTGCCGTTTACATCGTTCTGGGCATTCTCTACGAAAGCTATATCCATCCCATCACGATCCTCTCGACGCTTCCATCGGCGGGCGTCGGGGCTCTGCTGGCGCTGATGATCTGCAAGACGGAATTGAGCATCATCGCCCTGATCGGCATCATCCTCCTGATCGGCATCGTCAAGAAAAATGCCATCATGATGATCGACTTTGCGGTCGATACGGAGCGCAGGCATGGCAAATCCCCCGAAGACGCAATCTTCGAGGCTTGCTCGTTGCGTTTCCGGCCCATCATCATGACAACGATGGCCGCGTTACTTGGCGCGATGCCGCTGGCGATCGGCGCCGGCACCGGAGGCGAACTGCGCCGGCCGCTGGGCATCTCCATCGTCGGCGGGCTCATTTGCAGCCAGATCCTCACGCTCTATACAACGCCGGTGGTTTATCTTTACCTGGATCGATATCGCCTCTGGTTTGCCCGCATGACTGCGCCACTTCGCGCCACTCCGCGACAGGTGATTCCGTATTCCCAATAGTCTGCTTCGGCGCAATGAATTTGCGTTTCTCGCGGGCCCACGGTTTCACCAGAACATTGCCTGCGTACCTTGTGGTGAAATCGTTTCTTGGTTGCGCTGCGGTACACTGTCGTCCATGGGTCGAATCTGTCTGCCTGCACTGCTGATTGTCGCGGCGATTGTTTTCCTCGCTGGAATTAATTGGGGCTTGCCTTCGCGCGCGGCGGATCCATTTCTATTTGGCGATCGAAAGCCGTGGACCGGCGCGGAGATCGTCAAATTGGCCGGCGGATGGGAAACGCGCGCCGATTTGGGCGCGGATGTGGCGATCAATCCGCTCGAGCGCGAAGCGGGGCGGATTGTTGGGCTCAATGCGACTGATGTCCAGCGTGCGCAAATCGTTCGACGATATCGGCTGTTTTCTTATCAGCCTGATGAGATGGTCACGCTTCGCGCGCTGGCGGGGATGACGCCGGGACGATTTCAGCTCGACCCGCGCCTGTACCAATATGGAGGACTGTGGGTCTACCCGGTTGGCGGATTACTGAAAATTGCTTCGCTGCAAAAGATCGGCTTCGTTCAACTTCATGGCGATGTCGCCACCTATCTGGATCACCCGGAGCAGTTCGGCCGGTTCTATATCATCGCGCGCTTTTACACAGTCCTATGGGCGCTGATTGGCGTCGTTGCGATTTACGCCCTGATGAAAAAGCTGGTCGGCGGGACGCTCTTCCCATCGCTCGCGGCCGCGTCTTTCATCTTCATGCCAGTCGTGATGAACATGGCACATGAAGCCAAGCCGCACTTACCGGGCGCGGTGCTGATGCTGCTGGCGGTGCTGGCCGGTGCGCGCTATGTCGAAACTGGTGCGCGACGGTGGTGGATCATCGCCGGCGCTGCATGCGGCGCGGCGACCGGAATGGTTCTTTCATCAGCGCCGATCTTCATCATCCTACCGGTGATGATCGTGTTCCGTGCGATGATTGCTACAAAGCTGACGCCTGCTCCTTTAGCCGCCCCGCCTGCGGGGCGTGTCCCTGCCGCTTCACCTCGCGATGCGACGCCCGCCCGTCAATCAACTCGGCCGGGTTTGCTCATCGCACGTCTCGCGGGATCGATCCTGATTGGAGCAGTCGTCTATTTCGCGACCAATCCCTACGTCGCAATCAATCTTGTTTTCAATCGTGCCGTGCTCGCATCAAACCTGGGCAACACGGGAGCAATGTTTACGGCCCACTTGAGCTTCGCCGGTGCCCTCAATGGCCTGCGCTGGATCGCCCTCGGAACCTCCCCAGTGATAGCCATCGCGGGGGTATTAGGCGGCATGGCGTTGCTTGTGCGCGCCATCCGCAAATGCGCCGATCACAGCGCGCCGGAGATCTCTCGACGCGCAACGGGAATTCTGCTCGCCCTTCCGGCCCTCTGGGTCGCTGGTCAATGCATTGAGTTTGCGAATGGACAACCTGGCGAATTCGGTCGCTTCGCCATTCTTGTCGATACGTTTCTTCTGATTGAAGCCTTCGCGGCCCTCGCCACTTTTTTGCCGCGACAGTGCGGGACGGTCATCGGGATCATTCTCCTGCTGACCGCGCTGATTCCCGGCGCGTCCTATCTCCATGGTTTTCTCCGCGACTGCCGGC
>JANWHF010000240.1 GCA_025450555.1 Tepidisphaeraceae bacterium
GACAGGACCATCAAGCGGTACATATGCTTCATGTCCCAACCGCTCTCACGAAATTCGACAGCAAGCCAGTCGAGCAACTGCAAATTGGACGGCCGGCTGCCCATCATTCCAAAATCGCCCGGCGTGGAAACGAGGCCGACGCCGAACAGCTCCTGCCACATCCGATTCACCTCGACCCGCGCGGTGAGCGGATTTTCAGGGCTGGTCACCCAATGCGCCAGGCCAAGGCGATTGTGCGGATCACTGGGCGCCAGCGGCGGAAGAAACTCCGGCACATTCGGGCTGACGCGCGCCAACCGTGCGGTATACACGCCGCGCGACAGCACATGGGCATAAGCCGGCTCCGGGAGTTCCTGGCAGATCAGCGAATCGTCGCCACCCTTGGAAAGCTCGGCCAACGTCTGATCGAGCGGCTTCAATCGCGATCGAAGCGTCTTCGTCTTCGCATCAAAATCGGTCCAGAAGACATGGCTGACGACATACCGTTGATCGGCATCCCACCGGTTCATCGCCAGTTTCACGATTTCAGCGGCGTAGTCCTGGTAGGGCAGTCGCGCGACTTCATCCTCAGACAGCGCTCGTCCATAAACGCGCACATCCTGAAAGCGGGCCATCTTCAGCGCATCGGAATCGAATCGCCGACTCAGTTCCCATGGGGCGTCGGTATGAATCGAATCGGAAAGTTTATCGCTCAGCACCTTCGTGGCCATCAGCCGGCCATCGGAATAAATCTTGACGCCAGCGGCTTTGCCTGAGCCGTCGTAGGTGAAAAAGAGATGATGCCACTTCCCGCGCGAAACGGTGAACGTGGATTGAACGACGATCGCGTCGGCCGGCAATTCGTGGACGAGGCGGACGGTGATCAGAGCGTTGTCGTAGGCTAATTCCCAGCCGCGCGAACCGTGGGTCGAGTCCATGCGAGACAGAACGGTTCCGGTTGTTACATCACCGATGCCTGTGGGATTGAAGCGCACTCGCACCCAGCCGCCGGCGGAGAAGGGTTGATCTTTCTCGAAATCGCCGACGGATTTCAATTCCAACTTCGTTGCCGCTTCAAGGCGCAACGCAGGCCACAGCCAGATTTGCTCGCCCCAGACCGGCGGCGAGCCGGTGAAACTCACCTGCTTCAGTGTCGCATCCGGCGCGCTGTTTCGTACCTCTGTTCCATTTTGCTCATCAAGCCTTAAACGAAGTTGCAGGCCATCTTCAGAAACTTCTTTTGGTCCATTGCCAGATGCGAGCCAGCGCTGAATCAGTTGATCGCTCTTATGTTCTCGTCGCTCGATCTTTCGCAGAATCAGCGCCTTTTGCGCGAGCACTTGGTTGTACTCCGCCAGATGCTCCGGCTTGGGAACGCGAACGGCGGGGGGATAATCGAAACGATCATCATTTGATGGCCGCTCGTTCAGGTTGTTGAAAAAGGCACTAAGCGAGTAGAAATCCCTCTGCGTGATCGGATCGAATTTGTGATCGTGACAAACCGCGCAGCCCACCGTCATGCCCATGAAGACGGTCCCGAAAGCCTCGGTGCGATCACGGGCGTTATTGACGCGCAGCTCTTCATTGATCGCGCCGCCTTCGCCGGTGCTGAGGTTACAGCGAATGAAGCCGGTCGCGACGAGCTGATCGACATTCGTCGGCGGCAGCAGGTCGCCGGCAATCTGCTCGGTCGCGAACTGGTCGTAAGGCTTGTTTGAATTGAACGCGCGGATGACGTAATCGCGATAGGGCCAGATGTCGCGGTAATCGTCGTTGTGCAGGCCATGGGTGTCGCCATAGCGGACGTAGTCGAGCCAGTAATGCGCGCGCTGCTCGCCGAAGCGCGGGCTGGCCAGGAGACGATCGACGAGCTTTTCGTAAGCGTTCGGCGACGTGTTTTTCTCGAATGCGGTCACTTCGTCGGGTGTGGGGAGGAGCCCGGTAAGATCGAGTGTGACGCGACGAATGAGCGCCGTTTTGCTCGCAACGGGCGAAGGAGAAATGCCCTGTGCTTCCAGTCCTGCTAACACAAAATGATCGATTGGCGTCCTGGGCCAGTCCTTCCGTTTGACTTGTGGAATCGCGGGACGAACTGGCTTTTCAAAGGACCAGTGATTGCGGTAGGGGGCGCCTTGGGCGATCCATTGCCGTAGCGTTTCGATCTGCTCGGCGCTTAGCGCCTCATGCGGCGCGGGCGGCATATGGACATCCGGATCGTGCGACGTCACCCTGCGGATTAATTCGCTTTCGTCTGGACTTGCGCGGACCACGGCAATCTTCCCGTCCTTCAGCGGATGCGTTGCCGACGAGAGCTGATCGAGCCGGAGATTTGCTTTGCGCCCGCCCGGATCGGGGCCGTGGCATTGATAGCAGTGATCGGCCAGGATGGGTTCGATGTCGCGGGTGAAATCGCGAGGGGCAATCTGTCCAGCGATGGTTCGAGCTGAGGAACCAATCAGCGCGAAGGCGATTGACAACAATACCGTGACGCGATGAACCATCAACGCGTGTCCCTTTTGCGCAGTTGAAAGATCTCGAACCTCATACAGCACGCCTCGGGGTCAACGGTTACGTCTGCCCAGTTTAGCCGCGACGCGACAGCGGAGCGCTTTCTGTGAGCGAGAAGAAAGCGCTCCGCTTTCGCGTCGCGGCTAAACTGGGCTTCCAATCCCGCTCGTAAGACCTACATCTCCCTATCCACCGCCACGGCGATGCGTTGAACGGCTTTCATCATATCGTTGAACATCAGCGGCGTAATGGATTGCGCCCCATCGGTCAGGGCATGCTCCGGATCATTATGCACCTCAATGATCAGCCCGTCGGCGCCGGCCGCCACCGATGCCCGGCACATGCTGTCAACGAGGTAACTCTTGCCGGTTCCCTGGCTCGGATCGACGATCACTGGCAGGTGACTCGCCCGCTGCAGCGCCGGCACCGCCGCGAGCGCCAGTGTATTGCGGACATATTCTTCATAGGTGCGAATGCCGCGCTCGCAGAGCATCACGTTTTGATTCCCGCGGCTCAAAATATATTCTGCAGCCAGCAGGAATTCTTCGAGCGTCGCACTCATCCCGCGCTTCAGCAACACCGGCTTGGGCTGCTCGCCAACCGCGCTGAGCAGATTGAAATTCTGCATGTTCCGTGCGCCCACTTGTAAGACATCCGCATATTTTGCAACCAGCGGCACTTGCTCGACTGCCATCACTTCGGTCACTACCGCCAGTCCCGTCGCCTCGCGGGCCGTCGCCAGCAGCTCGAGTCCTTTTTCCGCAAGCCCCTGGAACGAATAGGGATTGGTGCGCGGCTTGAACGCGCCGCCGCGCAGGCCCACTGCGCCGCCGGCTTTCACCGCCTGGGCGATGTCCATCAGCTGTGATTTGCTTTCGACGCTGCATGGCCCCGCGATAACCGCCACCTTCTTTCCCCCGGCCGTCGCGCCGCCTTTCTGGCCCAGAATCAGCGGCACCACCGATCGCTCCTTCTTCACCTCGCGCGAGGCCATTTTGTAAGGAGCGAGGATGGGCACGACCCGGTCCACGCCTTCGACCGATTCGAAAGCCGAGCGGTCCTTGTTGCGGTCGTCGCCGATGACGGCCACCACCGTTCGCTCCGTGCCTTCGATGACGTGATCCTTGAGCCCCAGCTCGCGCACGAGCTTGCAGACATGTTCGACCTGCTGTTTGGTTGATCCCGGTTTCATGACGACGACCATTGGGTTAGCTCCAAATAAAAAAAGCCCCAGGACCCGCGTCCTGAGGCTTGCTGTATCGGTGACAAAGAGGCCAGCTTCAGAACGCGCGGTTTCCCGGCGGATAAGAATATCCGCTAAACCAGAAACCAAAAGCAACGTTCGTGAGGGCCATTTGCGGAGGCAGTTTACCGTGAATTGCAGATAAAAGTCAAAGCATTTCCCCCCATTTCCACGCCGTAGCGTTCCGAATACTTCACTGCGGGGGCGCATTTAGCCGTCAAAATCACTGCATCGCTTGACCAAACGGAACGCAATAAACGCCTATGTAGGGTCTGCCGATTGTAAATCTCGTGTCTGCGTCCGCTCCCCGGCTTCCATTGCGAAGGCTTTCTTCAAGTCATTTGACAAATGAACATCATGATGTCCATCCGCGCATAGAGTATCATCGTCGCCGGGAAGCGGCTTAGCTTCCCGTGATTCGATACCGGACAAAAGACTCAGATATTTCGAGCGCCGGACGCGAGCCCTGATTCGATTTTGCATTTTCTCCTCAAAGACGTGATGCAGGAATCTTACGCGCGCATTGCGGTATTCGCCACGAAAGTTGCAGGAATTGCAGCGTTGGCGGAATTTCGGAGCCGGAGCTTCTGAGGATTTTTCCAAGGGGGCTGGCCTATATTCCAAACATGGCATTACTCGAACTGCCTCACACGGCTGGCTGCGTGGTCTGCGGGAAGGACAACCCCGATGGCCTGGGATTGAATCTGAAGGTCGATCCGCAATCAGGCGTGATCCGCGTCGATTATCTATCACAGCCGAAGCACATCGGATTTGTCGGCATCATTCACGGCGGCATCCAGGGGCTGATTCTCGACGAGGCGATGGTCTGGGCCGCGACATGGACCGGCAAGCGCTTTTGCGTCTGCGGGGAAATGGTGGTGCGCTACCGGCGAAGCGTGCCGGTGGGGCATCAATTGCATATCGAAGCAAGCGTGTCGGCAGTGCGCTCGCGGCTCATCGAAACGCAAAGCAGCATCCGAGACGCCGACGGCACGCTCTATACCACCGCCACGGGGAAATATGTTCCGCTTCCGATCGAGCAAAGCGAGAAATTCGCGCAGTCTGTTCTAATCGAGCCCGGTACGAGCGAGGCGCTGCATGCGCTGCGGAAGGGGTTTGGCAATTGATCTGGCGGCACGATCACATCATCAACTGCCCGGTGGCAGGGCCACCTCGCTGCGCCGTTTCGCGCCTCGCGCTCGGTTTACTGATTGCGATCACCGCCGCGACCAGCATCAAAACGATCCCCGGCAAGATGAGAAATCCAGCCAGCGCCAGGTTCGCAAAATTCCATCGCACGCCGACGTGGATTTCCGCCGGGTCTTGCGGGTTGTAGGGAAGAAGATGAGTGGTGCCAGGCTTGAGCTGGGCGACAACCGTTTCCCAATCGGAACGGATGTTCGACTTGGCGGCATAAGTGGCCGGGCGGACATATTCCTTTCCGCTGACGCTGTACTTCAGCCTGACGACCGGCCAATAGTAGGTGACGAGACTATTACGCGCCGTCATTGACGTCTTTTGCGCCAGTTCGCTGCTGAGCACCAGCGCGTTGGCTCTTGGCCACTGATGCATTGTCGCGTACTCGTTGAATACGAGGTGGGTTCCCAAATAAATCAGCACGATTCCGACGCCGGCGAAGACGGCCGCGACGAATCTTGAGCCTTTTTCCCGATCGGTTTCTGGCATGATATTTCCCGATGTTAATGTTCAATCGTATCCGAGCGCCAGAATCATGCCAGGTCCTCGACGAGATGACCATCGAGGCGATCGCATGTGGCATTGCGCAATGTGTAGCACAGGCTTCCAAGCTTGTGATTATTATTTCACGGCCTGGAAGGCTGTGCCACGGGCGTGCGTCGAGGATTGCCCTGAGATGACAACCAGCCCGGCCTGCGGTAGGAATGGTTCATGCTTTCCAAAGTTCTCGACGCGATCGAAGCCCTTCGGCAGCAATCCATTTCCGATCTGAAGGAATTTCTGCGCATTCCGAGCGTCAGCACCAAGCCGGATCATCGGCCGCGGATGGCCGAGTGCGCCCAGTGGCTGGCGGACAAATTGAAGAGCGCGGGGCTGGACGCGCAAATTCGACCGACGCCGGGGCATCCGATCGTGCTGGCCAGGAATGAGCATAAGCCTGGCCGGCCGACGATTCTTTTTTATGGGCATTACGATGTGCAGCCTCCAGAGCCGCTCGAGCAGTGGGTGACGCCGGCTTTTGAGCCGACGATTCGCAAGACCGACGCCGGCACCGATGCCATCTACGCTCGCGGCGCGGTGGACGACAAGGGGCAAGTCTGGGCGCACGTCGAAGCGATCACGCAATGGCAGAAGCAGGGGGGCGTGCCGGTCAATCTCACGATGCTCATCGAGGGTGAAGAGGAAATTGGCGGCGAACATCTGGAAGATTTCGTCACAGCTCATCGCAACGAACTGAAAGCCGATGTCGCGGTCATCAGCGACACCGGCCAATTCGCGCGAGGCGTGCCTGCGATCAC